>CAYTAW010000107.1:0-9701 GCA_964435675.1 uncultured Bdellovibrionales bacterium | reverse complement strand
ATCCTGGCCGAGCGCCAGGAGTGGAGCGAGCTGGAGGCGACGTACCGCCGCATGCTCGTGCGCGCGGAGCGCATCCAGGAGAACGAGATCCGCCGGCGGCTGCGCTGGGAGCTGAACCGGCTGCTCGCGCTGCGATGGCCGCTGGCAAGCAAGGAAAATTCTGGGAGATGCATAACGCGCTCTTCGATAACCAAGCTCAACTTGGCGCAGAATTCTTCCTCGATCAGGCTAAGAAGCTTGGCCTTGATGTAGAAAAGTTTAAAAAGGATATGGATGCAGACGACGTGACCGAGCAGATCAAGAAGGATAAGGATCTTGCTGACAAGAATGGAATCTCGGGCACCCCGGGCTTCTTCGTCAACGGTGTTGCGGTTAGAGGAGCCTATCCTTTATCGCACTTCGATATGATTATACAGCGCTGGCTTAAAGGTGGAGCGCCGCAATAAGGGGGTCATCCTCTAATGTAAAAGGGGCGCTTTTAAGCGCCCCTTTTTTTGCGGTCCCCCGCAGTCGGAAATCAGCTCCATTAATTTTTAATAATTAAGTGCGCGTGCTTAATTTGGCCTGCCCATTCGAAACGAAAAAAATAGTGCCGACTACTGATTGCCGTTTGGAACCTGCCGACTGCACGGGCCTAGCCTCCCATCTTTTCATTTGACATCCCCAAACGACACAACTCCTCCGCCGCAGAATGAGGATCGCGCTCCCGCAATAAACATTGCTTCAAAACCTCATCAAATCTCCTGCCAAAATTATTTCGCAGTCGTTCAATAATAATCTGCGAGCAAAGCTTAATAATCCTCTCGCTCATATGCGACTGCGCGCGCTCTTCTCCCCTGCCCGATTTAGCGAGCCATTCGCGATGCTTGGCGACTCCGTCAATTAGCTCCTCGATCCCCGTTGATTTTATTGCCACCGTTCGTAGAATCGGAATTTTCCAATGCTTCTCGACCGCCGGATTTAAAGTCAAAAGAATCCGCAATTCACGCTCTAACGAGTGCACTCCGGGACGATCCGCTTTATTAATTACAAACAGATCTGCAATCTCTAAAATTCCCGCTTTCATTACCTGCACTTCATCTCCCATGCCGGGGACGAGCACGACAACTGAGGTATGCGCCGTACGCGCGATATCAACTTCACCCTGCCCGACACCTACCGTTTCAACGAGAACATGAGAGAATCCAAATGCATCGAGAACATCGAGCGCATCCGCCGTCGCATTGCTCAATCCGCCGAGCGCACCGCGGCTCGCCATGCTACGTACGAAGATTGAATGACTCTCGACCGCCTGCTCCATGCGAATTCGGTCGCCGAGAACGGCGCCACCCGAATAAGGGCTCGATGGATCGACCGCCAACACGGCCACACGGCCGCCCGCCTTCGAGAGCATTAATGCAATTTCATTTACCAGCGAAGACTTCCCGGCGCCGGGTGAGCCAGTAATGCCAATGATATGAGCTTTGCCTGTTTTGGGGTAAAGAGCGCGATGTAGCGCGGAGCCAAGAACAGCTCGATTCTCGACGAGGGTTAAAATGCGCGATAAGGCGCGAATATCGCCTGTATTGAAACGGGTAAGTAAATCCTGCTCCCTGTCCGAGTCGCCCACGTTCTGCCTCTGTGCCGATAGACGCGCGCGTCCGTTTAATCCGGTCGCGCACGCCTTTTCTCCAGCATAGCGAAGATGTTCCCTGCTTGCCAGGGTTATACATTACGCCAATTGAATAACTTCATTCAGAAGCTGATTAATCGTGGTGATGATACGCGAGTTCGCTTGGAAACCGCGCTGAAGCGTAATCAGTTTTACGAACTGGTCGGCGATATCTACGGTCGAAAGTTCGATTGCGCCCGAGCTAATCGATCCAAGCGTTCCCGCTAGCGGCTGGCCGACGATCGGTTCACCCGACACGGCTGACTGCTGCAAGAGCTGATTTCCGATACGAGTCAAGCCTTCCGGATTAGAGAAGTTTACCAGTCCGATAACTCCGATTACCGCGCTCTGTCCGTTTGAGAGCAGCGCGAAAATCTGACCGTCCTTCTCAATCGAGAGCGACGTTACCGCGCCGACGCCTTTTCCGTCTTGGTTAATCGACTGGATGTTCGAGCTCGAAGAGTATGAGGTGAAGTTATCTAGATTTACGGTAACAGGACTCGTCGTCGTAGCTCCCGAATTCCAGGGGATAACATATGTTGCAGATGGAGTCGTGCTCGCGAGGGTACCGTCGCTGTTGAATGTCAGCGCAATTCCGGTCGGAGTGCCTCCACTACCCGTTACCAATCGAGGAAGACCGGCCGTTGCCGTGCCGCCGTCAACATCGCCGCTATCCGCATATGCGCGCGCCACGTACCCCGGCTGGTTTCCAGCAGTGCCCGAGTCGGTATCCGTGCAACTAAAGAAGTAAAATGTGAGCGTATGAGATCCGCCTAGTGAATCGAACGTTTCTACCACGGTTGAAAACGCCGCGGCATCTGACAACTGATCGTAGGTAGTCGTACTGAGTGGAGTGGCGCCCGCCGCGCTAACAGTTGGAATCGCCGCCTGGTTGGCGAGCACCGGAGTCGCCTGCCGATCAAGGTTACCGGCAATATCGATCGTCGTGGTAGCCACCGAATCCTGCGAAATCGAGTTAATATTAATCGCATCCAACGCACCAATTCCGTTCGCCGGGAATCCCTGAACTTTCAGATCGCCCTGAGTTACAATATACCCCTCTTCGTCGACCTTGAAGTTACCTGCGCGGGTGAAGAAGCGTGAACCTTCGTCATTTTTTACGGCGAAATAACCGTTACCGTCGATCGCCAAGTCCAGCGGGCGGTTGGTAAATTCGAGTGTGCCCTGTTCAAAAATCGTGCTGACGGAGCTAACGGAAGAACCGCTACCGAGCACGCGGCCGCTTGCTTGACCACCCGCGACCAGATCTTCGAATTCGGCGCGGCTCGTTTTGAAACCGATGGTGCTCGAGTTCGAGATATTGTCGCCGATTACCGCAATCGCAGTACCGTGACTCGAAATACCTGAACGACCGGAGAATAAACCATTTACGATACTAGGCACGTTCTGATCTCCTTAAAATAAAACAACCTAATTAAAACTTTCCTTACAACGTTGACGGTGCGAGCACTGTTTTCACATCCGATGGCGATATTTCACGTGAGCCGATCAATAATTTCGGATCAGCGCCCGGAATAAAGCCACTGACAAGACCGCCAGTGCGTCCAAGCACGCTTGAAGTTCCGCCAGCAGCCGTTGTCATTGTGATCTTGTACGAGTAGTCGCCATTGGCGACGTCGATATTATTGAGCAGCAGACTTTGCTCGCCCTTCTTCGCTTCGCCAAAGGGGATAGTCTTCACGCTCTTTCCATCTTTGCCGAACAGCTCGACTTCAACAATCGTTGCGTCAGACGGCAGATTAACGCGCAGCAAGCCGCCGTCATTACTGTCAACCGTCACAGTCTTGGAATCAGTCAACACTTCGTGGCCAAGATACGAAGCGAGCGAAGCGCTGTCTGTGCCGCCGGTCTTATCCGTACCGCCGAGTTTTTCATTGATGCTTACCAGCTGCTCGAGCTGGCTGAATTGCGCCAAATTAACCGCGAATTGATCGCCGTTCATTGGATTCATCGGATCCTGGTTTTTGAGCTGAGTAACGAGCATCTGCAAAAACTCATTTTTGCCAATGTTGCCGTCCTTCTTTGCCTTTGCGGCGTTATCCGACGCGGTCTTATTAAGGCTGCTAATCAAGTCTGTCGACGACGTGGCCATTTCTCTCTCCTACGCTATCCAATGATCCGTTACGCGCTGCGTTAGTACTGCGGCATCGCTTTCACCACTCAGTTCGTTCTGGGCAACAACACCCGGACCAGCGCCGTATGTTCTTTCCGGCTGCTCGGATAGCTGCTGATTAAACGATGAAAATTCTGTGTTTGCCTCAGAGAAGTGCTCCGAAGCAACTGAAATCGTAATTTGCTCGGCTTCAATACCCGCTTTGCGCAACATCTGTTGCAACTCATGCGATTGGTCGCGAAGCAGCGCCGATACCTGCGCACTTTCTGCTACGAAGCGCGCGTGGAGCTGTCCGTCCTTGAGCGTAACGTCAATTTTGACCGAGCCGAGAGAGGGCGGATCGAGACGCAGCGAAATCGTCTTTCCATCCTTCGAGCGGGCGACTTCTTTGAGCGCCGATTCAACGCGCTCCATCGTGCGCAGCGCGGCCGGACGCGGCAGCTCTTTAGCCGGAGCCTTCTCGACGAATTGAGCAAGTGTTTTCGACTGCGATGCGAACTGAGTTCCGATCGTCTGCCCATTGCCGGCTCCGGACGATGCCTGCACACCCGTAACCGAGGAGAGAAGGCGCTGTGTTGTGCCTGGTTCAATCGCTGCTTTAAGCGGCGAGAAGAGGATCAATTGCTGGAGCAGCTCATGCGCCGACTGCGCCAGAATTTCCTGATTCGTCAAGTCTTTTGCGATTTCTGCATTCTTGGTGTCGATCACATCCGCAGCGACGGCAGCGGTCTTGCGGGCGGCAGCGCTCTCTCCAGCAGTTTCAACTTCAACCGGGGTCGTCGCGGCAGTAGCGGATACGCTCTCAACATCCCCATCGTTTTCGCCCTCAGCTTCCGTTTGCGCAACTGAAGCTTGTGCCACGTCGACGTCTTTTGTTTGCGCGGCCTGCTTCGACACCTGCACTGCCTCAACGGGTTGGCTGACAGGAGCTTCAACGCCTTCAACTGGCGCTGCGGATTCCTCGCTTTCCGCTGACACTTCCTCACCGTCAACGGCGACCTGCGTATTCGTGGCGCTTGCTACTTCAGCGCTCTTGGTAGCATCCGCTTCTACTTCAACTGCTACTTGAACGCCAGAATCGCATACCGCGACGTCAGGCTGCTGCTGTCCTTCTACTGGAGCTTGGGCAACTTGCTTTTCGCTCACCGCCTTTTTTTCACCGTTATTCTTAGCGGGAGTCGCTGCTTCTTGAGTCTCGGCTCTCTTTGTCTCACCGGCCTTTACTCTGTCAGATTTATTCTGCTCACCCTTCTCGACGGCTCTCGTCTCACTCTTCGAATCAGACTTCTCGACCGTGGCCGCTTCAGTTTTAGCTTGTACTTTCTTCTCTTCAACTGGACGCTCTTCACGGACAATTTTCTGAGCTTGGCCCTTTTGAACGATTTGCTGACTAGCAGCCTGGCTCAGCGATACGGAAAGATCGCTAACACCTTGATCTTTTGAGGACTGCTTTACGCGGTTTAGCGAGGTGGCAATTTTGTCCAGTATGTCGCTGAACTGGTCATAGAGCGCGCGATCGCTCCCTTGGGTTCCAGCTGACGCCTTAGTACCTTGATTCTCAAGGGTATTTTGCGATTTTTGAGCAACCTGCTTAAGCATTTATCAATCCGATTACGGTCGAACCACTAAATTCTCCTGGGAATAAAGCAAGTCGTGAGCCAATCGAATGATGGCTAATTGCTATTTATTTTCAATTAGTTAACTGATGCGGCAGAAATGGTGCGAGGGCAAAAGATGCCTCGTTAAAATGCATTTGGTAGGGAATTTCTTGGTAACCCCCCGGCAGTCGACATGCGGCAGCTCGCATCCGGACATCAGCCGTTCATTGATTTACTGGTTAACGTAGAGCTAACCGCTGTCTACAGGGTGCTGTCTACCGACTGCGGTGACTGCCCGGCAAATACAGGGCAACGATTACTCGTCCAGCACTTTAGAGGTGATAAAATAACCAACTTCTCCGCCAATAAAGATCGAGTAAGCCTTACCTTCCTCAATCAATACCGAACCCTGCGCAACGACTGCCCCATCGCTCGTGCGACGAATGATATAAGGATAAATTGCCGGTGCAAGATCTTGATAAGTCGACGCGCCGCCAAAATTTGCAACCGTTGAAACGCCCCCTATCGACAGTGTTAGCGAAGCGGCGCCGACCGCACCGTCAATTACGCGAATAAGTCCGGTTCCGCTGGCAACTTCTGGCGCTGACTCGGTTAGCAGCGTTGTGCGCAAACCGAAAGTACCGCGGTCGCCGTAAAACAAAAGCGTAAATTTCTGGCCGCCGCTATTGGTCACCGATCTCGAAAATAGCGTACCGGGAGTTCCCTTGGATTCCGATAGTTGAAAAAGATGCTGCCCTTCACCGAGTTCGTAATACCCTCCCGCTTCGCCATACTTTATGGTGTGCGCGCTGGTTGCCGCGTCCACAATCAGATCGACCGGCGTCGCTTCGATAGCACCGTGGAGAACACGAACGCCGCGAGTACCCGCCGCCTCATCTCCACCCCCGCCGCCACCGCCGCTGCACGCAGATAACGCTCCAAGAACCGCAAAAAGGAAGACCGAAACAGACTTATGTACCATTATGCGACTCCCGGCTTAACAATAACCGTCCCTGGGGCGCCGCCTATCGCACCCTCTAATTGCGTTGCACCATCAACGGCGAAAATATCAATGCCAAGGAGGCCGGCAAGGATTGTTTGTGCCATCACATCATATCCCCGGATATTTGGATGAAGACCTTCGGGAAGATTATACAATTCACACTCTTCTTTATTTTGACACGTTGTCTGCCAAGCGCGCTCCAAGTCGACAACACGGAGATCATTTACAAACCCCAGATGATCAACAGCGACCGAATAGCTCTGCGTAAACGGTTCGCGCCCGCCGTGATTGCAGCATGGCGCCTGGAGTGTGGCGAGCACCGGAGTTTTATTGCTCGCAACGCAGACGTTTATAATCTTCTGTAAGAATCGGCTAAACTCACCGGCGTCACGTCTGTAAAGCGAGTCATTTACTCCCTCAACGATTACCACCACATCCGCAGACGATGAGCGGACTGCCGAGACGAATCGATCGGCGCCGCCATTTGCAATTTCTTCGCCGGGCAAGCCGCGATTTTCAACTGAGATACCATAGAGCGATTCAATACGCAGTGGATAGCCCTCCCTGCCGTCAGTCTGGGGCGCCACTTCGACGACTTCGCCCGGACTGACGCCGTCACCGACACCAAACGTAATACTATCGCCGAACGCCATGACAGAAACGACCCCGTCGCCGTTTTTATCGACGAGCAAAGACTGAGCGGAAACTGAGCCAGCAAAACAAATTGAGGCAAGAAAGGAGAACGAAAGAATAAGAGCGAGTCGCGCATGGGCGCGGCAAATTACCAATGACATATCCCCCCAAGGCATTAACAATTTCCGGTATTTAATCAGATTAAGCGCACAAAATAAAGAAGTCCCTTTTGGACCAAAAAAAAAGGTAGTACGGTTTGAACACCATAAAATTCGCCATTCAACTTCATCTTCGTGGAATGAATATGAACAAAAAAAGAGCGCATACCATCGGAGCATTTTTCCTCGCTGCCGGCATGTCAGTCATAGCCTTAGCCCCATGGGCGGCGGCAGAAGGTGATTTGGCCTACATCCAGACACGGAGCGCTTCAATAGTGGCTGAACCAAAATTGCTCTCGAAACCGAAGAAAAAACTTTCATACGGAGATGCCATCGCCGTTCTTGGAACCAATGGCGCCTGGACTAAAGTACGTTCAGCCGACAAGGTTGAGGGCTTTATTCACAATTCGGCTTTAACCTCACGGCGCCTGACGCTCGACGCCCGCAAGTCCGCTGATAGCGGTGTCTCTGATTCCGATATCAGTCTTGCCGGTAAAGGATTTAGTCCTGAAGTCGAGAAACAGCTCGCCTCGAAGGACGGCAATTTGAACTTTCGCGGCGTTGACGCGATGGAAAAAATCTCTGTCTCGCCCGAACAGGCGCGCGCATTTGTCAGAAACGGCAAACTGAATGAGGGAATTTTCTAGGATAGCCATATGAAAATAGTTTACGGTGCGAAAATACTGACCTGCGCTGCATTTGCTACGGCGCTGACTGCTGGATGCGCTGGAACCGATCTCGCGAAATTCAAGACATTGGGGAGCTCGGTGCTGTCCTCTACCGGTTACGTGTCCGGTTCAAGCGCTGATGCGCTATTTGATAGCGGCGCAAAACTTCAAAAAGGGTTAAGCGGTTTTACCGAACAGGAGGAGTACTACTTAGGACGCGGTGTATCTGCGTTAATTCTCTCGAAGTATAAGACCGTCAATAACTCAGCGCTTACGAATTACGTCAATCAGGTTGGCGCGGTGCTGGTTTCGGCGAGCGAACGGCCGTTTACGTACGGCGGCTACCACTTCGTCGTGCTCGACAGCGATGAAATAAATGCGATTTCAGCGCCAGGGGGATTTATCTTTATAACTCGAGGCCTACTCAAACTTTGTCCGAACGAAGAGGCGCTCTCCGCAGTGCTCGCTCATGAAGTGGCTCACGTTGTTTTTGGTCATGCGCGCGAGTCAATATCCCAGTCGAATATTTCTGACGCGATTCTCTCCGCCGCAAAAGATACCGCGAAATCTCAGGGAGGGTTTTATACTTCTGAATTGACCGCCCTCTTCGGCGATAGCATTCAGGAGATTGGCGATAAACTTCTGGTGAACGGCTTTAGCCGCAGCCAGGAATACCGTGCGGACGAGTATGCGCAGCAATTGGCGACCAAAGTCGGATACGATGCGCATGGACTGCAAACAGTCCTGCTCGAACTAAAAAAGGCCGAAGCTGCCGGTAAGGGCGGATGGCTCTCGACCCACCCCGCGGCTGAAGATCGGCTCGATGAGCTCGATCTAGACGAATTTCCCGCTTCAACAACAGCGTCTGCACGTCTTGCCCGCTTCAATAGCGCCACCAAAGGATACCGGTAGGTGCTTTGATAATCGCGCAAGCATACCGCGTTAAATATGCTAGAATAATTTGGAACACGATTTCCATTAGAGACCCTTTATATGATTGAACAACGCTCCGACGCGAGTACTAAGGACACTCGCAGAGATACGCAGGCTGAAATTGTAGGTAAAGTTAGGGAGCTAGTCGTCCCCTATTATAATGGACTGGATCCCTGGCATAATCTAACGCACGGCGAGCGAGTAGTTGCAGCAGCGCTCGAGATAAACAAAATAGAGCGCGCGGATGCGCTGTTGGTTGAAGCTGGAGCGTGGCTGCACCAGTATCACGCGCCGAATCTAGAATTACTCGAACCGGTTCTGGCCCAACTTCCTATTCCAGATTCGACACGAAACGATCTTCGCCAAATAGTGACATTATGTCGGCCTAACATGATCAATACTCGGCCGGAAGGAATGGGTAACGCCGCCTACAAAGCGGCGCAGATAGTCTTTGATGCCGATGCCCTCGACCTGATTGGAGCGCCCGGAATCATCCGGGAACTCTCCTGCAACCTGATTACTCGCAACAAACCTCAAGCTCAAGCGTTGGCCGAGGCCCACCATGTGCATGATTTATTTGCAGCTTCCCTTCAAACGAAAACAGCAAAATCAATCGCGCAACCGGGTATCGAATTATCAGCGGCCTTTTGGCAGCAGTTCGCTGTCCATGAGAAAATGTTGAGAGAGAATGGCGCGGGAAATTATTAACCCGCCCAAAGTTTTCGCTAAACCACTGAATACACTAGCTTTACTACCACCTTTCATACAATACCCCGAGCGATAGTGTAAAAATAAAAAGGGAGCAAAGTGCGCGCCGATTCGGATAGGTGGGTGTAGCAAGCAAATGATTCTGGTGTCGAAATGAGCAGTAGCAACGCCCCCCAACTCTTTTCTCTGAATAGAATTTATTCAGCGATTAATAT
>CAYTAW010000106.1:4657-9742 GCA_964435675.1 uncultured Bdellovibrionales bacterium | reverse complement strand
GAATTCACCAGCGCTCTCGCTGCCGCACTGCGTCGCCCCGCAGTCATCCCTCTGCCGCGCTGGGCGGTATCCCTGCTCTTTGGCCAAATGGGACGCGAACTGCTCTTGACCAGCGCGCGCGTTGAGCCCAAAACCCTTACCACGATGGGCTTTCAATTCTCCGATCGCGAAATTCAATCGTGCTTGAAAAATCTGTTTTCCAAATAGTTCTTGGCGGCAATCAACGCGCAACCCAAGTGCTGACTGTTGCGCCCGATACTTTTAATACGATCGCGCGCGAATCAACTTTGATCTGAACAGACTCTTTTTCACTCTGCCCAACCGAGCTTCCTTGCGCCGTCAAAAATTCGCGATAGGCCGAGAAAAATTCCTGCGCATCGCGCTCAGAGTCCCAGCGCGTTAACCAGAGCACGTTCTCTTTTCCACCCTGCGTGACGATCACTGCGCGATCCCCGGCCCAGCCGGCCGCCGCCGACGCGGCAAGCTCGCGCCGTGATGAGCCGCTCGCAAGCAGCGCGCTGATCGAAAACTCTCCCAGCGTGTCGCCGTAACCGAGCGTTCCACCGCGCGCCTCGGCCACCAACTCACTCTCGCTCAGCTCGCGGTATTCTTTGCGTCCCAGCTTCTCGGGGTGAAGCACCTCTTCGGTTGTTTCGGGGGGACTGCGAAACACTCTCGTTACGGCGGCATAACCACCTTGGCGTAGAAGCGCGTGCACAAAGCGAATGCCGCTCGCATAGGGAAAAAGAAGCGCTGCTTTGAGCGTTTCGGGTGCCGGACTGGCAGCCGTAGACATCGCCATGCCTACCACCGTCTGTAAAATAAATGAATCAACCGTATCGACTTGAGCGAGTGGCACATCACCGATAAGCGTGCGCTGATAGTCGAGCATCACCGCGGTAGCATCCCCCTCGACCAACGCCGCACGCGCCAACAGCCGATCGGTGCTGAAATTGCGATCATCAATGAAGGTTTCCAGGTTGAAATGCTGATCTTGAAGAGCGTGAGTCAGCTCGTGCACGGCAACAGTCGGTTGCATCATCTCCGGCAGCCAACCGGCCATCACGTACTTCTTCTTTTCCGGATCATAGTAGCCGCCGAGCTGGCTCAGGTAGAGGTTCACGATGCCAGTCTTATAATCGTAGTCCTCCGGAAAAAACCCAAGCGCTTTAGCAATAAGCTCGTCATTTCGCATTTTTTGCGCCGGAATCTTATTTTGCACGGCGTTGAGCAGAAAATTCTTGACCTGATCGCGGCTTTCTATCGTACACGGCACCGTGCGCTGGACCGAGAGCTTGCGAATCTCGCTCGCGGCAATCATCGCGGAGGCAGCCACACGGCAGTCGACGCCATCAGCCATGGCATAGCCTGGCGCGATGCCCGCAAGCAGGGTCAGGGCCGCTACCAGTAGGCGCGCAGCAGTAAGGATGAGTCTTTTCCCCATATATTCTCGTATAAAAAACGTGATCAATTGTAGATCGCTGCCTGTTGTCCGTCGACCGTTTAAATCGATATAATATATCAAAGCGGTCTAAAATACGTTAACCTACCGTCGGCTTATGAACGCAAACAGCAGCACGGCAACGGAAGTTGTCGGCAACGTCGACAGTACGTCGGTCGTCGCAATTCCCTCTAATAAAACGTTACGCGTGAGGATAGAAGGATGGATGCTTCACTCGGAGCATGAAATCGTCGATCTGTACTTCGAAACGAAAGACTCATCGGTTCGTCAAACGACGAGAATCGCTCGCCCTGACATCGAAGCGATCTATCCCGAAATTCCGTACGCACGCAAGAGCGGTTATCAGTTCGAGTTCGAAATTTCCCCCGAACTATTGCAGCGCACCTGCCTCTTGAACGCGTTTGCGACGCTCGCGAATGGCAATCGGATTAATACCGTAATACCGGTGCCGATCGAATATACGCAAAAGGCACAGCAGCCCGCCGCTTCCGCGACGGGCGATGATGGGCTACTGCGACAGTGCGCGCTGCGCGCATTCTTGAGTGATCAGCGGCCGCTCCAGTTTCCTGAGAGCAGCACGCCAACGCTGAGTGTCATCGTGGTAACGCACAACCGCGCGGCGGACTCGTTCGCCTGCTTTGCCGCGCTGCACCAACAGATGAACGCCGGAATGGAGCTGATTATTGTCGATAACGCATCGACAGACGCTACTTTTCAATTACTCGATCTACTGAAGAATGTGCGTATTATTCGCAACACCGATAATCTCCATTTCCTGAGCGGTGCGCGGCAGGGCGCGGTCGCGGCTCGCGGAGAATACTTACTCTTTTTGAACAACGACGCTCAGATTCTCGCCGGCGGGCTCGATGCGGCGATTCAATCATTTGCCGATCATCCTAAGTTGGGAGTGCTCGGCGCGCGCCTGATTCATACCACGGGAAAACTGCAAGAGGTGGGTGGAACGGTTTACGCAGACGGTTCGAATATGGGCAACGGCGTGGGGGAACATCCGCTGGCAGCTCCTTTTATGGTGCAGCGCGCCGTCGACTATTGTTCGGGAGCTTTTTTAGCGACGCCGCGCGCCCTATGGGATGAGCTGGGCGGCTTCGATCTGCGCTACGCCCCGGCATACTACGAAGATGTCGATTACTGTTTCTCAGCACGCGCGAAGGGTTACCAAGTCATAGTCGAACCACGCATAGCAGTCATTCATCGCGAAGGCGCTGTCTCCGGTAACTCGGATGAGGCGCGCACATTGATGCTACGCAATCGCGAGAAATTCGCGCTTAAGCATGAGGCGGCATTGAAAGAGATAGCCGCCCGACCATACGGGGAGGCGCCAATCGTCGCGCCCGCCGCCGCGGCAAAGGAAAACATCCTGATCATCGACGACTTTTTTCCATTCCAAAAGCACGGACAAGGCGCGCCGCGGGCTAAGCTGATTGTCGATACGCTACTCGAGCGCGGCTATCGCGTGACGTTTGCGGCACTCAACGACGAGACACCGCTCTCATCTCCCGCCCTCGCCCGCGCCGCCGGCGGACAGCTCACGTTCCGCTCGCTTACACGCGGTGATTCTTTGCTCGAATTTCTGGCGCTTTTCGGTTCCTCCTTCGGCCAGATCATAATCTCCCGTCCGCACAATATGGAAGATTTCGAAGCAGTGCGCGCACGCTATCCGGTTACCGCCAAGAATGCCCGCGTAATTTACGACGCCGAAGCTATCTTCGCGCTACGAGAAATACGGAAGAAAGAGCAAGAACTCGGGGCGAGTCTCACCGCGGCAGAAATCGAAAAGATTGTTTCCAAGGAGATATTGACGGTCAAACGCGCCAACCAATTCTGGAGCGTTTCACAAAGCGAAGCGATGGAATTTCTCAAGCGCGGCGTCGAGCCGATCAGCATCTTGAGCTATGGGGCCACGGTCGAAGAAGTGCGTTCCACGCCAAACGAGCGTGAAGGCGTGCTTTTCGTCGGGCCGCTGATCCACATGGATACCCCCAACGATCTCGGCTTTCTCTGGTACGTGCGCGAAGTTGCGCCGCGCCTCGTTCAAAAAATTGCCGACTATCGCTCTGCGCAGCAAAAGGGCGGGGCATTGTCGTCGCTTCTCGGGCGCGCGCAGACCGTTCCCTCGGCTCAGCTCACGCACGTGGGTATTAACCGCCTGCCTGCGATCCCCTCTGCCGACTTGATTACTGCGGCCGGCGCCGTTGAGGATGTCGCGCCGTATTACCAGCGCGCGCGAGTATTCATTGCGCCGATCCATTTCGGTTCGGGCATACCGATCAAAGTGATCGAAGCCGCAGCGCACGGGCTACCGATTGTCACCACGTCATACATCGCAAAACAGCTGCAATGGCGCGGTGACGCCGAACTTCTCGTCGCCGATGAAGCCGGCCAATTTGCCGATCATGTATTTCGCCTGTTGACCGACGACGCGTTGTGGCTGCAAATCAGAAAAAATCTTTTCCACGGTGTTAAAAAAGATTTCTCTCTGCAATCATTCCAACAGACTCTTGCGTCGCTCGTGCAACAATAACTTCAACACGAATGTACCCTTGCTAATCGCCACGCAGCAGCCTGAGCGCAATTTGCGGCTGCTGAGATGCCTGAGCGAGTATCGCGGTTCCTGCGTTTTGAAGTATCTGTAGGCGCGTCAGTTCTGCCGTAGATTCGGCGATATCGACGTCTCTGATGCGCGAGTCTGCGGCTTCGAAGTTTTCACGCGCGCTTTGTAAACCGCTGATGCTTGAATGCAGCCGGTTTTCATCGGCGCCTAAGCTTCCGCGGCTGACGCCGACCTGATCGATAGCGGCCAAAACGGCTTGCAGCGCCGTACGCGCGGCCACCTGGGAATTCGGCTCGGTATCGGAAATAATCTGATAATTCATCGCTGCGGCGCCGATGCTCGCTAATCCGATGCCTTCAAGCGTCCCTTGCACCGCGCGCACCGTGAGCTGCGATGTCGATGCAGAGTTGTACCCAACTTGCAGAACAATATTGGCCGATCCGGAGAGAATCGCGATACCGTTGAAGGTGGTCGTTACTGCGATGCGTTGAATTTCTGATCCGAGCGCCGAAAATTCGAGTTGCAATGCGGAACGCTGCTTATTCAGATAGACGCCGTTCGCTGACTGTTCGGCGAGTTCAGCCATGCGCATCAAGACGTTGGTGATTTCACCGAGCGCGCTATTTCCGATGTTGACGAGAGAGACACCGTCGTTTGCATTGCGCAGCGCTGTCGTAGCCATACGCACTTGCGTTCGCAGCGCCGTGGAGATCGCGAGTCCAGCCGCATCATCAGCAGCTTGGTTGATTCGCATTCCAGTGGAGAGTTGTTCGTACACAGACCGCAGCTTCCCTGTGACAAGTGAGACTTGTCGCTGCGCACGAAGCGCGTCCGTGTTAGAAGCTATGCGTATTGCCAAGAGTACACTCCGTGTGTGGGGCCGCTACTTCAGCCGTCCTGTATTCTTAGCAATGACACCAATGTCCTGATCATAACGGTCGTCAGAAAAAATTCGATCTTGAGCGGCATTGCCCGAGCTCGAAAAATTGGTTCATTTCTTACGAAATATTTAGATGTCTTGAGGGGTTATAACCGGTGCGTAAATTTGGGA
>CAYTAW010000106.1:2875-4647 GCA_964435675.1 uncultured Bdellovibrionales bacterium | reverse complement strand
ATTTAAAACGGTGGTTATAAGCGTCCGAATATAACCCGGACCAATCTAGCCTTGTAGGAACGGGTAAGTTGTTAATAAACTAGGCATATCAACGAATTGTGAATATTTTCAAATAATTATGCTTAACCCGGCGCTTCCCAAGGTAGAACAGCTTTATCAATCGTTCAGTATAGCCACGCCCTTCAAGCACATCTGTATCGATGATTTTCTAGAACCGGATTTGGCCGAACAGTTATTACAGCAGTTCCCCCAATTCGACGTGCAGCGTGCCAAAAACGAGATGGGGCAGATTGGAGGCAAGTCGACGCAAGAGAATGTGCGTGCGCTCGGCCCCGCCTACCAAGCCTTCGACGATTTTTTTTCGTCACCTAAATTTCTTTCCTATCTTTCGAAATTAACCGGCATTCCGAACCTCCTTTTCGATCCTGAGTATTTTGGTGGCGGAACGCACGAGAACAAACACGGGCAAGAGCTCGATATTCATGTGGACTTCAATTATCACCGCTCCTCCAATCTTCATCGACGCCTGAATTTAATCGTGTATCTGAACCATGACTGGGATCCTGCGTGGGGCGGCAATATCGGGGTACACAGCGATCCCCGTCATCCCGAACAAGATCGTATCGTCGAGTTCGCGCCGCTATTCAACCGCTGCGTGATTTTCGAAACCAACGAATATAGCTGGCACGGATTTACCGAAATCAATATTCCCGCCGATAAGCGCCACCTCTCGCGCAAATCGATGACGGTCTACTACTACACCAAAGATCGTCCGGAAAAAGAAATCGTGCCTCCCCATAATACGTTTTATATTCAGCGTCCTCTTCCCCCAACGATCAAAAGCGGCGAGGTATTGCAGCCCGAGCAATTAAAAAAGATTCGTCAGCTCATTGGGAAGCGTGACACATGGATTGAGTTTTATCACAATCTCGAACTGCGTCTTAACGGCGAGATAGCGGGGCTGCGCCGCTATCTGCGTGAAATCGAAGAATCGATTGCCCCTGTGACGCTCGGATACTTCTCTCAGATCGGAAAAGTCGAGGGATACTTTCCCGATCGTTGGATCACCACTCAGTTCTCGGCGCCTTTCATGGCTCACCGACCGATTACCTCACTCTCGGTCGAACTCGTTCCTGCCGGCGAGCTGCCGCGGCAAAACAAAGTGACCTTTTTAATTAATCAACAACCGCTTACCGAGGTGACGGTAACGCCAGGTGAGCGCGTGTCGATCCAGATCCCATTTACGTGCAATGCGCACGATAAATTCTCGCTAAGCATCAATTCGCCGGCGTATTTTTCACCGAAAGAACTGGGATTGAATTCGGACGAGCGAAAGTTGGTATGCGTGATTGAAAGCATCACCGCGCACCACTAGAATCTCGGCTAATAATGCACCAGGCGCAGGAGCGCTGAGATGATGCCATGACTGCGAAAACCCTCAACCCCTTTGACCGCCAAGTGATCGTTCGTGAACTGCGCGTCGTTCATGCGCAGCTCTTGCACATTAAAGGGGCAGTGAAAAATTCTGGAACGCGAGGTTGGAACACTGAAAAAGGATCGTCAAACCCCACGTTTTTCTGCCTCGGCTACCAGCTGAGCAGCGCGGACAACGCTTTTCCTCTAGTGGAGAAAGTGCTGCCACTCGATGGGCCGCTCATCGCTCCCGGCGCCCAGATCGAGTTCGATTGGCTTATCCCTATTCCACAGCAATGCAGTCGCTTGACGCTGACGATTGATGTCGCGATCTCGGGTGACGGACACGCCTGGTTCGG
>CAYTAW010000106.1:0-2865 GCA_964435675.1 uncultured Bdellovibrionales bacterium | reverse complement strand
CGCTTGAGCTAACCATTCCCCTGTCCGAACAGCAAGAAAAGTATCAGGTGCAGTTTTCGGAAGTCGAAATAAAAAAGGTTTCCGATATGAGTGCTGTCGTAACTGGCTATTTAAAAAATACAGGTAGCGCTTCGTGGAATGACACGCGTAATCTGGCCTACGATGTCGTACTTGGAATGCGCGTCTTCGACACACTCGGCCTGGAAACGATAATAGATGAAGCGCGCGGCACGCTGGTCAAGCGCGAGCTACATCCGGGCGAGGAGACCAGATTCACCATAGCCTTTTCCGCTTCCCACTTGGACACTGCGCGATGCCTGAAAGTATGCATGTTGGTGGAAAGATCGTTTTGGTTCGATGAGGTCGGCGCATCTTCCTATCTAATCGATCTCTCTCTGGCTAAAGCGCGACACGCGGAGCCCGGCAAACTCCCACCCTATTTCCGCGCCGAAATTACGCCGCGGAGCTGCGTATTGACTCATGGCTTTCTCATCGAAATTGCTGGCTTACTCCGCAACACAGGCATCCGCGCCTGGAACCCTCCCGGTTTTGAGCGCGCCAAGGCTATCGCCGTTGGAATTAAGATCCTTGAGTGCGATACGTTCAAGATTTTGCGTGAAGGCCGCGCGGCGCTCCCCTCGCGCGCGATTGCCGCCGGCGAAGAGATTCCCTTCGCAATCACTCTGAGCACGCTCGCGCTACCGCCTGGCCGCTACACGGTTATCGTCGATCTATTAATGGAAACCGTTTTCTGGTTCGGACATCAGGAAAGCGCGGAGATCGCCCTCGGCATAGAGATCCCTCCCTATCAAGCGAAAACAGCGGGAGTAGTACGCCCGCTCGATTACCGCAAAGAGTCCGATCCGGCCGCCGCTCGCGTTCTAATCATCGCGCCAAGCTTGCCGCTCTTTGATAAGCAGGCAGGCGGAAAGCGCCTTTTTAATTTACTGAAAATCATGCGAGCACAGGGCTTCGGCGTCGATTACTTTTATGAGACAACCGCCGAAATCGATGATCCCGCCCTTTATCTTGAGGCGCTGCGCCAGATCGGAATTGAAGCCCGTCAGGAAATCTTGGAACATCTACATTTATCGCCGGCCGATGCTTACGCCATTTGCATATTTTGCTGGTATGAATGCGCCGAACGCTACCTTCCGATCGTTCGCGCGCACATGCCTAAAACAAAAATTATAGTCGATACGGTGGATATTCATTGGGTGCGCGAACGCCGCGGCGTTGAGTCCGGCGAACTTTCTTACACCGAGGAAGAGCTCGAGCAACGAAAGCTGCGCGAGTCGACTGTATATAGCGAAGCCGATTTGCTCTGGATTGTTACTGACGCCGACTTGCGCGCGGTTCACGAGTTCGATCATACAATTCAGTGCCAGCTTGTTCCGCTGATTTTCGAGCCACAGCCGCTTCCAGAGCGGCGCACGAATGAAAAAGGCGTACTATTTCTCGGCGGTTTCCGTCATCCTCCAAATATTGCCGCAGCCCTCTGGGGCGCGGAAATCTGCGCGAAGTTCCGCACCGAAACGAATACCAATGCTCCTTATTACATCGTCGGCGATGCGCCGACCGAGGCGATTCGAGAACTTGAGGGTGACCAAGTAACGGTCACCGGCTTCGTTGACGATCTTGAGCCATATTTCGATCGCTGCCGCGCACTGATTGCGCCACTGAAATCCGGCGCGGGAATGAAAGGAAAGATATGCGATGCTATTTATGCGGGGCTTCCAGTTATTACGACCGATATTGGCGCAGAGGGGCTGAATCTCGATTCTCCCGCGGATTTTCTTCGCGCGAACTCGACCGATGAATTCGTTAGTGCACTCAAGAGCATTTTTAGCCCTTCATTTAATCGCCGCGCTCTCTGCGAAAACGCCTACCAAAAGGTGCGGCGGCTGACCGGCATGGAAACCATCGCTGAAACGGTGCGGTACGGTTTGACCTACCATAGAGTCGTTATCGCAATTGTCACTTACAATCAGCGCGCCCTGCTCGAAAAGTGTCTCGAAAGCATTTTGCGCCACACGCGTTATCCCGATCTGAGAATAGCGATCGTCTCTAATGCGTGTAGCGATGGAACGCGGGAGATGCTCGAAGGCTATGCCGCTGCGCATCCGGGACTTATTGATCCTTACTTCAATAGCGAAAACAGTTTTTTCGTGAAGCCGAATAATTTCATCATCGATCGCTACCCCGATCGCGATGTGGTCATGCTCAATAATGACATTGAAATTGTCTCCGACAATTGGCTTGACTATCTGCATCATGGTGCCTATTCGTCGAGCTTCATTGGCGCCGCCGGAGGCATGCTCCTCGATACGCGCGGCCTAGTCTCCGAGGCGGGCGCTGAAATCGATCTTAACGGCTACGGCACAAACGTTGGACGCGGCGCGTCCCCCGATTCTTCCGCGCTGCAGATTCCGCGGCTTGTCGGCTACTGTTCCGGGTGTCTTTTGTATTTGAAGCGCGATTTGTTGCGACAGTTTGGCGCACTCGATGAGCGTCTTCATCCGATGTATTACGAAGACGTCGAGTGGCAAATGCGTCTGCGCCGCGCGGGACTGCGCACGATCTATGTGCCGCTCTGCCGCGCAATCCACGCGGAGGGAAGTTCGGCCGGGACCGATTTAGTCACCGGTATGAAGCGGTATCAAGAGATAAACCGTAAAAAATATCTTGAGATTATGGCAGAAGCTCGAACAGAGGCGGAACTGGCGTGAGGTCGTCGCACGATGAGTTACTGTCGGTCTTCGGTACCTGCATCCTCCAAGAGCCAATGATTAACCGGCACCATCGACGTAAAAGAATCGTCGTACGGAATTTGACCATCTAAAATTACCCCAATATTTCAGGCAC
>CAYTAW010000105.1:0-9895 GCA_964435675.1 uncultured Bdellovibrionales bacterium | reverse complement strand
GTGCTCAACAGCGTGGTCGGGGACCTGCGAAGTTCCGAGGCGGTCCGCGATGAGCCGCGCTTTGCGCTCACGCAGTTCATTGCTGATGAACTATCGAGGATTCCGGATGTTTCAGTCAGCCAATATCTTTACCATCGCTACCGATATGATGTGTTTCCCGCGCTGAAGAGGGCCGACAACTATCCTCCGTACATTCAGATCGAGCCAACCTCAGTTTGCAACTTCCGCTGCGTATTTTGCTACCAGTCGGACACAAGCTTCTCCAATAAAAAGAGTGGCGCGCAAGGTTCGATGACACTCGATCTTTTTAAGGAAATCGTTGACCAAGTTGCGGGGAATATCGAGTTCGGATCACTGGCATCCCGTGGCGAACCATTCGTCAACAAAGAAACAAAGGAAATGCTGCGCTACGCCGGACCAAAAATGCTTGGCCTGAAGCTTAACACGAATGCGTCACTCCTTACCGAAGAGAATTGCCATGCGATTCTCGAATCGAACATTAGTACAGTGGTATTTTCTGCGGATGCGGCGGATCCCCAGCTTTATGAAAAATTGCGCGTGAACGGCAAATTCGACCGCGTAGTAGCAAATATCCGGAAGTTTCAGGAGATACGCGCAACTCAATACAAGAATTCGCGTACCATTAGCCGCGTATCGGGAGTGTTTTTCGATCCGACCAATCAGAAGTTAAGCGATATGATCGGCTTTTGGCGCGACTTGGTCGATCAGATTGCGTTCGTTGCCTACAATCCCTGGGAGAGCGTTTATACGTCGCCAGAAAGCCACGTTGATAAGGCGTGTTCGGATTTATGGCGCCGGATGTTCGTGTGGTACGACGGGCTTATGAATCCCTGCGACACGGATTACAAATCTTCGCTACAAATCGGAACGTTTCCTGAAATCTCACTACGCGAGGCCTGGCGCAGCGCCCCATACGAATTGCTTCGCTCTAAGCATTTAAATGGAAAACGTAAAGAGCAAGAGCCCTGCCGACGCTGCGTTGTAACCTAGCACGACGGTAATCCAGCACGGCGCTACGTAAAAGGACATTGATTTAGGCCTGAGACACTCTAGCGCGATCGCTCGTGCAGGCGGCGTTCGATTGCCCGAAACCGCCGCAGACTTCCGCACACCGGATTGAGCTTTTCCAAGAGATTTCCTATCTCCGCTTGCCGCCCGGAGCGCTCGAGCGCGTCGGCCAGAAATAATCCTACGATAGAATTCTGTGGCTCGCTTTTCACAAGCTCCTTGAATTCGCTTGCGGCATGATTGTACTGCCCGCTCTCAAACAAGAAACTTGCTCTTTCGAATCGCGCCCTGTTTTCTGGTTTAATACTTGAGCGCGGCACTTGCCGGCTGTAGATCCAAAGCTCCTTTTCCTGCTTTTCGGCTCCGGTCATCCCGTACTTTCCGAAAGTCATTAAAGAATCAATTTGACTCGATTCATCGAGATCTTTCTCATCTTCATAGAGCACCTCGTGCGTAAGTGGAACGCGATTAGATCCTTTGACAAATCGCCCCGTCGCCCGGCGTCCCATAGCCGAATTGTAATATATTCTGTTCGCTTCAAGGAGAAAGATCGTCGGATGAAAATTGGAGTACTCATTCTCCATGTCAAAAATTCTCTCGACGATATGCCCTCGCGGTCCGCCATCAATTATAAAGGCAGCCTTCAAGTCACTGGGATCATCTTTTAATCGCTGCAAAATCGGCCAGCGAAGGCCGCCTTTTATATAGTCATTCTTAATAGGCGATTCGCCAAACTGATCCTTGAAATACTCATGGCGCAGCACATACAGGAACGAAAGTCCCTCGTCTATAGTCGCGCCATAGGTACAATCGAACGGACGCTCTTGCGCGAATAAGAAATTGGGGCACCCGGCCACATGAGTGGGAGCCATTGCGTTCCCGTATATAGCGGCCTTTCCCTGGGCTTCAAACCGCCTTCCGCATTCAAGAAGGTCCCAATTGCGCTCATTCACCCCGAGCAAATAATTTTCTAATTTTTCGTCACTCCATGGAATCTTGGCAAATCTCTCATTGCGAAGTTTTTTTTGGGCATAAGTCTTTCGAGCTCGATCAAGAACTTGATCATACCATGCACCATCAAATTCCACTGAAATGAAGGTGCCACGGAATCCAATCTCGATTAGTCGATTAAGATAATAAATCGTCGAACTGCCGGAACCATACTCGACGACCACATCAAAATCGTCGCCATTTATCGTTTCAATGAATAATTGAGCGGTATTATCGCTCATATGAGGGAACGGTTCTAAATTTTCCATGACTCTTACATTTTAAATTAAAGTATTTTAATTACACCCAAACGTACTCAAGGCCTATTCTTACGCTATCCCAAAAATTGCTAGTCAGTTCTCAGTCAAGATCCATACCTAGCAAGTTGGGTGCGTTAATTTTAATGCGCGGTGAGACGGCGCCAACTTTTTTTTCGATGGCAAACACCATATAAAAAATATCGTTGAAACCGAGTCCTTCCACTGTCGCCGGGGCTTTCCCCCAGTATCCAAATCCATAAATCTCGGAAACATCGCCAATCTTCATGAAAATATCTAAGAATGTCTTCAATCGATACACTTTATAGGGCGCCCATTCAGTAGATTCGGTGTTTTCGCCAAAGGCAATGCGCTGGCGGGCTTCAGCCACGTTCACTACTGAATCCAGATTAGTAAGACGGCTTGAGACGATCATCTTGCCGCCCGACTTTAGCGAGCCAAAGAGTGCGCGAAGAAGCTCAACGGTCTGCACGTTCCAATCAGCGCAGCTCAGCGAGAAGGCGAGATCGTATGCGCCGGTGAACTGCTCGCTGATCTTCAAAAAGTCATCGCTATAAAATTTTGCTGCGGGTTGCATTTGGCGAGCGTAGTTTATTGCCTGAACGTTAATATCAACGCCCGTGTAATTTGAAATCCCAAAGCGCTCTTTCAAGGCCAATCCCAATCCGCCGCACGCGCATCCCATGTCGATGACTGCGGAATTCGCAGAGGGATTTACATATTCGATGACCGCGCGCTCTGAGGGATAAAATTCATCCCAACGAATCCGCTCAGCACCGTAATATTCACTGATGTTTTTTGTCTGATAGACGATGTTGGTGCTTTCCATTACACGGGCTCGCGCATATATAATTTGAGCAGACCTTCTATTGCCGCCCAGCCCATATTCTTGATTGCGCGGTTGCTGCTCCCGGCGATATGGCAGGTCGTAATAATATTCGGCGCTTCAGCGAGCCCCTTATTCGGAAGCGGCTCGTCCTCATACACGTCAAGCGCTGCGCCGGCGATTTTGCCGCTAATCAATGCCTGCGCAAGAGCCGTTGAATTTACGATTTCGCCCCGTGCCGTATTAATTAAATACGATCCCGGCTTCATCTGCGCCAAAAATTCATCGTTGACCATATAGCGATTGCGTTCTTCCATCGAAACGTGGAGCGTGACGATGTCGCTCTCCGCCAAGAGATAATCGAGCGAGACGAATTCGGCCGGCGTCGAAACCGGGAAATCGATTAAATCATTGACTAGGATGCGGCCCGCGCCCAGCGCCGCGAATTTTCGCGCGACTACCTTGCCGATATGGCCATACCCGATGACCCCAATCGTTAGTTCCGGCAACTCGCGTCCAGGAAGCTTTGCCCACTTCAATTTCTTGTACGATTCAACCGACTGACCGATATTCCGAATTAACATGATGGCGAAGGCGAGCGTAAGTTCGGCAACGCTGTCTGAGTTCACGCCTTTTTGGTACGAGATTTCCACCTGATGACGTTTTGCCGAGGCAAAATCGAAGTTATCGAGGCCGACGCCGTATTTTGAAACGTGGCGCAAACAGGGCAGTTTCTCCATGACATCAGAGGTGAAGTTTTCAGTGCCAAGAATTACGCCATCGCTATCACTAAGGAATTCGACCAACTTTGCGCCTTCAAGCTTGTCTTTCTCATTATTCAATTTGATATTCGGAAAGTATCGCTGCACTTCACGGACGAGATATGAGTCTTGGCAGAAGGTTTTCGACGTAATCGCGATCTTTGGACTCCCCAGCGCAGCGTGCAAACGTGTTTTTGGCAGCACGTCAAGCGAACTTAGTTCTCCAGCCGCATTCATCAACTTTATACCGCGCGCCCAGAGAAGCGTCTTCACTTTGGCGAGCCAATCTTTCAGATCAGGGAAGTAGTAATCGTATTTAGAGCGATCGTTCTGATATGGATTAGTATCATCGAAGTATAATTTTCCGTTTTCGTTCACTTCAGCGTCAACGCCAAGCACATATATCGGATTGCAGCCCATCCAAACGGCGAGCTGAATCTGAATCGCCATGATGTCGCCTGCATAAATGCAATTCTCGAGATCGAAAGAGAAATACTCTGCGTGCCCCTTCGAAGTGAACCGCGAATTAATCGGCGTCACTCTCTGCTCGGCTTTATTCGCGAACATCCACTCGATATTCTTGCGATGAACGGTTTGAGGTATAATCCACTCAACTCCCTTGCTTCCCGTAATCAGATCTTTGAACTCGTGAAAGCGATCTTCGCTTTGAAAGCACATGTATGAGATGCCGTATTCTTCCGCCACCTTGCCGAGCTGATTACAGCCGATCATCACGTGCCCTTTGAGCAGGGAGAAATCAATCTGATTTAAATGGGGAGCTGTTCCTAAGCAGAAGACCGGCTTTCCTGCGTGACGGTTCCGGAGAGAATGGATTTTCTGGCTAGTGGTATACACATAGAGCGGCTCGGAAGACTTCTCCGTCGTTTCGCCATTGATGTGAGTATCGATATGCACAAGCGCTCCCGAAAAATGGTGAGTAGCTGCTAAACCACCCCACAGCGCTTTAAGATGAGAAGAAAGGATGCAGCGTTTCTTCTTATATTGTGCAATATTATTAATATGTTAAAGCATCGCCGGGACAATACTCCGGCTGTCTTTTCGTCACGACAGCCGCTGAGCGGGGCGCTATACTAGGCTTTGAGCGGATTTAAAAATCTCCGCTTTTCAGCAACTTCTATCATCTAGATAGATAGACCTATGAAAAGCATTTTATTTTTTGATTTCGACGGCGTGATCCTCGATTCCGCACGTATCAAAGAGAACGGTTTTCGCGTCATGCTCGAGGATTATGACACCGAGCTCGTCGAGAAACTAATTACCTATCACCGCGCCAATGGAGGTATCTCGCGCTACGCGAAGCTTCGATACTTTTATGAAAACATACTTAATACTCCGGCCGACGAAGCCGAGATCGAGCGGCGTGCTGCGATTTTTTCGGAGCTCATGCGCACCCAGCTCACCAATCCCGATTTTTTAATTCATGATTCACTCGATTATATAAAAGAAAATCAAACGCGTTACACGTTTCATGTAATCTCCGGAGCAGATCAAAAAGAACTGATTTTTCTCTGCGAAAAATACGGCATTAGCTCGCTCTTTGAGTCTATTCTCGGCTCTCCAACTCCGAAAACGACACTGATGAGTCAGCTAATCGAAGATAGTGGCTACGATCCTGCCTCGTGTGTCATGATTGGAGACTCAATAAACGATTACACGGCGGCCGTCGACAACTCGGTCGAATTTTACGGTTATAATAATCTCGAACTACGCGGCGTAGGCGCCGGTTATATCGAAAGTTTCAAAAGTTTTGCACTGGTTTAAGCGAATGGGCTTTAAGTATCCGGCACATTTCGATACCTTCTCGCGCCCCGCGCTAGCGCCCTTTAATCGTGAAGGAAAGATCTGCCTTGATAAGAACGAATCTCCTTTTTCGCTTGCCGATTGCTGCCCAAATGAATTGAAAAGAATTCTAGAGATCGATCTGCGCACCTATCCCGATCCCTACCCGCTGTATCAAAGGCTCGCGCAACACCTTACGCTCGATCCGAGCAATCTGCTAATTACCTACGGCTCTGAGCAAGGAATTCGCTATTGCTTTGAATTAGTCGTGGAACCAGGCGATGAAATAGTAACGCTCGATCCCACATTCGCCATGGTCGCCGTTTTCGCAGAACAGTTTCGTGCGGTTAAGAAGTTGATCCCCTACGATGAGTCGCTGCACGTAAGCGCCGAAAGAATTTGCGCGGCAGTTGGCGAAAGAACGAAATTGATAATAATCGCAAATCCGAATAATCCGAGCGGCAGCCTACTCTCGCTTACCGATCTTCGCAAAATTGCCGAAAGGGCGAAGCAGACTCAATCGCTGCTTCTGCTCGATGAGGTATACGCAGCGTATGCGGGACTGAGCGCGATTTCATTGATTAACGAGTATCCGAACGTGGTAGTAGCGCAATCATTCTCGAAGGGATGGGGACTGGCCGGAATCCGCGTCGGGTATCTCGCCGGACAGCCGCATACGATTGATCTCTTGCGACGCCTCAAGCCAATTGATGAAATGACCGCTCCCTCGCTTGCCACGGCGTTACTTGCGCTCGAGCACCCCGAACTCCTAGAAAAAAACGTCGCGCAAGTAAGGAAATGGCAGGGGAGATTTGAAGCGGTTAAAGGGACTGAGATTTCCGCCGTAAAAACACATGCAAACTTCATTTTGCTGCGCGTATCGGAGGACGCACGGGCGCAGCTACGCTCTTGGTTTGATGAACAGAGAATATTGGCAAAAGTTGATTTAGGTGAAGGCGTATTCCGCCCCTTTATACGTTTCTCGGTCACCAACGATCAGGTAATGTCTTCGATCTACGAGAAGATAATGAGTCTCGCATGAAATATTGTAACAATTGCATACTTCCCGATACGCGGCCGCACATCGTGATCGACGAGGCTGGCGTGTGCAACGCCTGTAAAACGTCGACAACGGTCAAAGAGATTGACTGGGATGAACGTGAGGCTAAATTCCGCTCCCTCGTGCAAAATATAAAGAAGACCTCGAACCGCTACGACTGCCTGATCCCGGTCAGTGGAGGCAAGGATAGCACCTGGCAGGTCGTTGTCTGCCTGGAATACGGCTTAAAACCCCTCGCGGTCACGTGGCGCTCCCCCGGACGAAACGCGCTTGGCCAAAAGAATTTAGATAATCTCATCAGAGTCGGTGTTGATCATATCGACTTCTCGATCGATCCGCGCACGGAGCGCATCTTCACGCTCGCAGCTTTCAAAAAATACGGTTCGACCGCGATTCCAATGCACATGGCCATATTCAACGTACCGCTGCTGGTCGCCGCCCGTTTTCACATTCCATTGATTATCTGGGGCGAGAACTCGGCGTTCGAATACGGCGGCAATGAAGAGGAGGTTAAAGGCTACGAGCTCAATAGAGAGTGGGTCAAGAAATTTGGTGTCACCCACGGAACGACTGCTGCTGACTGGATTTCGGAAGAACTGAGCGAACGGGACCTCGCGCCGTATTTCGGTCCTACCGACGAGGAACTCGCGCAGGCGCGCACACGAGGCATTTTTCTCGGCTATTATTTCCAATGGGATGTGGAGAAATCGTTTGCCGTCGCTAAAAAACACGGCTTTGAATCGAGCCGTGAGGGACCGAAGACGGGCTTGTACGACTACGCGGACATCGACGATGACTTCATAGCGATTCATCACTACTTCAAATGGTATAAGTTTGGATTCACCCGGCTCTTTGACAACTTAAGCCTCGAGATCCGACGCGGACGAATGACGCGCGATCGCGCAATCGCCGTACTGAAAGATGCCGGCGATCAGCGCCCTGACCGCGATATTGAGCTGCTCTGCCAATTCCTAAAGATCTCCTCCAGCACATTTTGGGAGATCGGCGAAACCTTCCGAAATAAGGCTATTTGGTATCAAGACAATGGCCGCTGGAAAATAAAAGATTTCCTTATTCCCGATTGGAAATGGCGATGAAGGTAAGAGAAAAAACCCCTCCCCGCTCCTTTACCGTCGGCGTCAATAAAGACATCACGATCAAAGACTGCGCTGAAATTGCGCTCGCGCCAGATGAACAGGTTACGTTTGTTACCGAGTCAGGGGGTGAGTACGACGTTGCGCGCAAAGACTGGGGATTCTACGCTACGCCGTCGCTCAATGGCCGCTTGCCGCAGTTTGGGTTGCGCGCCGCTCTGGTTAAGAGCGCTCAAGACAAAATCTACATTGTTCTGGTCGAAAGAGGTAAGGAGGCTCTCTTCGATACCTATTTGAATGATGAAAAGCTTTCCCTCGTGCGCTATTTTGATTCGGCGGATTAAACGAAGCAGATGAAAGAGCAAGTGACGCGTTACCCCTCCTGTGTATTGTGCCAATCTGACAGGTTTTTGCCGGTATTCACCTACGATGCACCACCGGTAGGCGAGGTCCGCTTTGCTATTACAAGCGGCTCTGGTTATCAGCGGACGATTGACCGCTGCGCGGTGTGCGGACTATTCGTGTCTCATCACGATATCGACATGAGCAATCTGTATTCCGGAGAGTACGTCGATGCCACCTATGGTAAAAAAGGAATTCAAGAAACCTTCAATCGCGTAATTAACCTTCCTCCAGAAAGATCCGACAACGCGGGCAGAGTGAAACGTATTGCGGACTTTTGCCGCTCACATTTCGAATCGGCCCCCTTTTCTTCGATTTCGGTGCTCGATATCGGCAGCGGACTGGGCGTTTTCCCTTACGCCATGAAAAAGGCGGGTTTTAATTGTACCGCGCTCGATCCGGATGCGCGCGCCATCGCCCATACGAAAGAGACGGTCGGCGTCACGGCAATTCACGGCGACTTCCTTACCGTAGCGATCGCCGAGCGATTCCATCTTATTACGTTCAATAAAGTTCTCGAGCATGTGCTTGATCCGGTGCACATGCTCGCGCGCGCGGGAGAGCTCTTGGCGAAAGGCGGATTAGTCTATGTTGAACTTCCTGACGGCGAGGCTGCCGAGAAAGATCGCGATGGCAAAGGACGAGAAGAGTTCTTTATCGATCACCACTATATGTTTAGCCCCGCTTCATTGATGCTGCTCGCAACTCGCGCTGGATTTAGCGTGCTTCATTGTGCACATTTGCAGGAGCCGAGCACGAAATACACTACGTACGCATTTTTAAAAAAATAGAGCGCACTGCGGACGTAATTTTTTAGCGATTTATATCCTGTTAAATCATACCCTTATGGGTCATCTTTGCCTTAATCCATCGCCAGATGCTTGCATAAATTCCCAATCGGAGTAGTTTCTAACACTACCGCTCTGGATGTTATCTGAGCATCAAGGAATGCATGTTTCTTGAGTTCGAGGGAATACCTCGAATCGTGCGCCGCGCACTTTGGGTGATCGATTATATAGCTTGAGAAAAGTTGCTTAATCGTTTTCCACATTGAGCGTCCGACCGGCCTGCTAAAGGCCCGCAAACAGGAAGTTACTTTCTCGACTCTCCTGCCAGCACTTTAACTCATTTAGCGAACTTGTTTGCTCGGCTCGTCCGAGAGTGGCTCTGCTTTATTTGGCTCTGCTTTATTTTGGCTCTGCTTTATCGGTGTCGGCCTGATTCGTCGGCAGCCGGGCAATTATGCTTTTTATGAGCGGAGGCATTGTATTACTTTTTTAATTTAGGAAGAACTATGTTTAATTTCAATCCAGCCCCTGCGACTCGACCTCATGTCGGCGTGGAAACTTTTGGACTACTCACTTTTTCAGTGATTGCTTCGGGTTTAATCGGAGCATTCGAAACTCCGGATACAAAAAAAGAACCAAAAGTCGCGCCAACGGCACCGGTGATTCAACGCCCAATAGAATACGATCCAACTGCCAGAGAGCTGGCAGAGAGAGACCTCACTCGTCGGCTGCAGAAGTCACCAGAGGTCGCCTGGGCCCTGAACGAGCTGCTGCAGCCTTACAAGGAGAAGCTCATGGCGCCGGCGTAATAGTCCATGCGGCGCAGGCGGCTGGCTGCCTTTAGCGTAAGCCTGCGGGCGACATAAC
>CAYTAW010000104.1:7472-9962 GCA_964435675.1 uncultured Bdellovibrionales bacterium | reverse complement strand
GCGGCAGAACCTCGAGAAGCGCCTGGCACTGCAGAACTATCCAAAGCAGGCGCCTAAGCATGAGCTATACTATACCGTTCGTCTGCGGGAGCGTAAATAGAAGCTCTCGCCGGGGGCTACTGAGGCAGATACTAACAATCACGCGGAACTATCAAGCCGCGGAGGGCCACACCTCAAGCGCGCGCGCCATACTACCATCGCGATTACTGAGTATGCGCAACATCTCAGAATATACCTCGATAAAAGTCTGCGCCGGGAGCGCCGCCGGCTTTACGCTGAGCAACGACGGCCACCGTTCCCCGGAATGGTCGTATGCGGACGATCGGAACGCGACCAACTCCTCCCAATCGATTTCACCGCCAAAAAGCTGCGCAAACAGGTCTCTGCATTCCTGAAAAATAATCACGCCCAAACTCCGCGGCATCTGCGACTCGAGCACGAACGCAGCAACCTCGATCAGCAGCGAAGATGCGTCCTCATTATAGGCTCCGCCGCATTGACGATAGTAGATTAAATCACGGAGCACAGCCCGGACCGGATAGATCAGGTTAGCAATAAAGATCCGATCCACCATGCAATCTCGCAGTCTCCCGAGCGCCAGCAGTAAATCGCCGCGCATCTTGTATATCAACGTATCAATGCTCGCCGCCACCGCCCGCTCATAATAGAGCTCCGGGTACTGGATCCGCTGTTCGTACCAACGGTGTTCGGCAAGCGATTTGTCGGATTCCCAATGCGGATAACTCCAACGATAGAGCGTGTCGAGCGCCGAACGAACTGTATCGCGCTTGATATGCTCAGCGCGCGCCGCAGGCAGATAGCGCGTGCGTCCACCGTTTTTGTGCACACGGCGCGATATATCAAAATCTTCGTAGCTGTTGCGCAGCATCTCAGTATATCCCCCCACGGCAATAAGCGCCTGCGTGCGATATATCGTGCAACCACCAAAAAGATCAGCCTGCTCAATCTCCTTCTCACCCCGGTCCTGTTTCATGTAATGAGCGCGGAATAGATCTCCCGTATCGTCGCAATATCGTTCGGTAACACGTCCGCCCGCGCCCGTAAGCGACGAATCCTCCTCGAGCGCCGCCACAAGATGCGACAAACAGCGTCTATCAGGCACGATATCAGCGTCAAATGAGGCTATTAGATCGCACTGGCACACCTTGAGCGCCGTATTGCGTGCCGCTGCAACTCCTAGATTTTTTTCGTGACGTATGATCTGCACGTTCGAGAAGCCGGGCGCCAGGTTACGTGTCGCGGGAAGAGCACTCCCATCGTCAATTAAAATAAGCTGCGTAATCGGGCAATCTTGATTTGCGAGAGCCGTGAGAACCTGCTCGAGCGATTCATGGGAATCTTTGAATGGAATATAGACGCTAACCCCTTTCATCGGTTCCGTCACAGAGGAGCCGGCGTCGCCGCGCTCCTCCTGAGCGTTTCGAGCTTTGGTGCCAATTTCTGCACCACCGCTTCGGCAAGCATGAACGGCGCATCCGGGTGCGCGCTATCCTGCGCAAAATACCCCTTTCCTCCGCCCGGCATGTTCGCCGACTTCCCGATCGTCAGTTCGCGTGTCGAAACTTTTCCGTCGCGATCTTTCATGGTCAAGATGAAGCGCCGCTGAGGAGATTGAAAGCCAAAATCCTTCTGCGCGCTGTCCGGGAAATCTGCCGCTTCAATTACCGCGATATCGTTAATTAGCTGAAGTATGAAAACCGCGTCTCCATCCTGCCCATTAACTTTCCAACTTGTGCCGACATGCTCCATTACCATCGGCGCTTTGCTGCTATTGCCACCGCTCTCGACAATCTCGAGCTTAGTAACCGTGTCGGTCTCAAAGGTGAAAAGCTGGCGCTGTCTAAAGTCACGCAGTGGCTTTATAATTTTCGGCAGCGCATTGTCAGCGGACTTATAGATAGTCTTCCCGCCAATAGAAAAGAACATCGGCTGCTTCGCGGCGGAGTTCTTGTCGCCGGCTTTCGGCGCTGTTCCCGCCGAAGCGAGAACAGTCAGCGGTTTGCGATCGGTTTGAAAAGTAAACTCGACCTTCATCTGAGGAGCGTTTAAGTTATAGGCGCTCAGATCGGGAGCCGTATCGATAAATTCGGCGGCTTTAAATCCCCGGATTTCGCGCACGATCTCAATCACCGCGGAAAAATCCGCGGGTGCCTGGACCGGCTCTTTTATGTTCCACTCAGTCCCCTCTTGCAGAACGACCATGCGCACCCCATTCCACTCCGCCGCCACCTGCTTAAGTTCGCTGTCGGAAAACTGTATCGGGTTCTTGTCGCGGAAGTCTTCTACCGGCTTGGCACTTGCCTTAAAAAGCGCTTCGTCTGCGAGAATGATTTCAGATTGATTTCCGGCGCCGGTGATACTCGCGTAGCGTTTACCGATAAACTCATTCAACTTCCCGAACTCTATCGCCGTTTTTTCGTTGTTGGAGATTACCTCCATCTTTAAGGGTGACTTATCCAGTCCATATAC
>CAYTAW010000104.1:0-7462 GCA_964435675.1 uncultured Bdellovibrionales bacterium | reverse complement strand
GATCGTTCGAACGCTCAGCAGCAGGAATTACCGATTCGCTCTTGAACTCTTGAAGGGCGCTCAGGACGGCACTTATCGAGCTATTATCAAGGAGCGCCTCGGGTGTGCCCTCAAGCTGCCAGCTTTTTCCGTCGCCGGCGCGGACGAACGCGAATGCGCCCGTATCCCCATTCAGCGCGAGGCGCGTAATCTGCTGCTCATCGGCTTTGTGCAGCACAAATTGCTCGCGCTCAACACGCTCGCTCTCAGGTAATTCGAATTCAAAAATAAATACACAGACGATTGCCAGCGCAAGCGCCATGAAAAATGAATTCTTAAAGCTCATGCGCTTCTCCTCTTAGGCAGTTACGGCGGTACGCCGGCGCCACCAAATACAGAGACCAAGAATGAAAATTATTTCGGGAATAATGAAGCTCGCCGAAAGAATGTTCAAATAGGTTTCTGTGGTGATCGGAGAAAGTTCAGGCTTGCGAATCGAACGGGGACGAATTGTAATGCCGCCGCTCTCGCCGACGAGCCAATTAATCGTGTTCAAGATGTAATCACGGTGCGCGTACACCATCAAGTTTGCGTTCTTGATCCAATCCGAGTCGCCGAACACGACCACTCGGGTCGATTTTTCGAACGCAGGCTCTGCCGAATCTTTCTTTTCTTCAGGTTTCTTTTCGCCGTCGAGCTTCTTTTCATACACAACCCCGAGAGTGACCGGGCCGGCGAGATCGGCCGGATCCTTTTCGGCGCTTGGCGTTTCAGAATCGAAGAGTGCGTTCATATTGGTCTCAGCCCACGCAGTATCACCGGTAGTCGCAATCGGGCTGTACGGACTCGCCGATTGCTGATCCATGGTGGGGGGAGACGTTACGCTCGATGCTTGATTGAAGATCACTATGTTTTGTTCGGAGAAATTCTGCGTAATGGGGTGATGACCATAATCGCGGATAATAGGCTGAACACCCAGCGCCGGCCCGGCGAATAGCCGCTGCACCTGATCGACCACAACATCCTCTCCGACAACAATGCCAAAGTGGTGACTAATTTCACGAACCGACTCCGCGCGGCGTGGATCGGCAAACAGGAGGAGATGTCCACCCTTTTCCGCGTAGGATACGAGCATCTCGCGCTCCCGATCCGGCAGCTTCTGCGACGGCGAGCAAAGAATGACGGCGGTAGCGTCGTCAGGCACTTTTTCGGACTGCGCAGGAACAAACGCCTCGACCACGAGCCGCTCGTCATCAAGCGCTTCGACGAACTGCTGCACACCCTCTTGCGTGTTATCCTTCAGTTCAGGTTCGCCGTGTCCTATTACGTAGTAGATTTTCTTGGCATCGCCGCGCGTCAACTTGAGCACCGCATTGACTATCCCCTCTTCGCTCGCCTCATTAATTCGGCTGACGCCGGCCTTATCGCCCTCCCCGTACTTCAAATAGAGGACGTTGCCGCGTTTCATACCATAGGTATCGACCAAGTGCGGCTGAGTACGCGGATCCACATTTTCCAAGGTAACTTGCTCACGGTTCGCGCCCTTCATCAAGGCGAGCAAATCCTCAAGCTGCTGCTCGTTCTCGAGCCCGATGCCTTTAAAGCTTACTACTTTGAGTGGTTTTTTGAGCCCGGCGATTATTTTTTCCGATTGCGGGGCCAAACTATACACGCCCTCTTCCGTAAGATCCCAGCGCATATCATGCCTATTGACGAGCCAGTTAAGCGCCACCAGCAATCCAATGAATACTGCAGAATAGAGCACGACATTGGCACCGAAACGCGCCGATCGGCCCTTGATCGCCTGTTCGGCTTCTTTAAGCGAATGTAAGCCGACAACAAAAAACCAAAATACGATAGCGCCGATACCGCCGACGATATGCAGCAGCATGAGAATCTGCACCGAACTTTGCGCTCCGAAACCCAGCACCAATCCGCCGAGCACGCCGAAAATGAGCAGCACAACGCCTAACAATCCAGAGAAACGAACCCATCGACTCATACGAGATCCTCCTTAAAAATGCGCTAACGCCAGCGATACGCTTCGAGCGCGCGTTCCGATAGAAATAACCCGAAGATGATCAGGCTGAAAAAATACGTGAGCGATTTCAGGCTAATCACGCCGCGCACCAAGTCGCGAACTTGAATCGTCGGCGAAAGGTAGTTCAGCACATCACCGATTGTCCCGCCGATCGACTCCGCCGGAGCGTGAATTACGTACAACAGGAGCAAGACGACCATACTGCTGACACCGGCAACAATTTGATTTTCCGTGAAAGAGGAAACCGCCATACCGATGCTCGCGAAAGCCAAACTGCACAGAATTACCGCCCCTAACCCACTAACGACTGGCCAGAACTCAGGATTGCCGAAGACATACAGCAGCAGCGGAAATCCAAACGTGCACCCCATCATCAACACAATTACCGATGCGACGCCGAGAAATTTACCAAAAACAATCTCTTTGACGGAGAGCGGCGACGTCACCAGCAGTTCGAACGTCCCCCTCTTCTTCTCTTCGGCGATAGTGCGCATGGTGAGCAGCGGAACAAAAAAAACGAGAATCACCAGCAGCGTCTGATAGAAACCTTCCACCACCCACTGATTGAGATTTGGCACATTAACCGTATCGCGGTACGGCATCATCGAATACCGACGCAGCACTTCATTATAAATGCCGAGAAAATTAAAAAAGAAATAACCGGCCAACAGCAAAAACCCGGTGATCACGAAATAGGCGATGGGAGAGATAAAGAATGAAAGAATCTCACGGCGTGCGATGGTAAATATGTTTCTCATGACTACATCCCTCCTGCGGCAACGGCGGCCGCGTCCTCGGCCGAAACAGCTTCCAAGAAGATCTGCTCAAGCGATTTGCCTTCCGGCAGCGCGGTAAGCGGATTCTCAAGAACGATCTTTCCCCGGTTGATAATAACGACTTTCGTACAAACCATACTAACCTCGGCAAGTATATGAGTGCTAAGAAGCACGGTGTGCGTCTTCCCGAGCGAACCGATCAACTCGCGGATTTCGATAATTTGCTTTGGATCGAGACCACTCGTCGGCTCATCGAGAATAATGACTTTTGGATCATGAATGATTGCTTGCGCAATGCCGACGCGTTGACGGTACCCGCGCGAGAGATGCTGACACAATTTGTGGCGCACCTGCGTGAGAAAGCATCGCTCAAGCGAGCGCTCAACCGCCTCCCTTAGGCCACGAGTGGCAACCCCTTTAATTTTGGCTACGAAATACAGATATTCTTCAACGGTCATTTCAGTATACAGGGGCGGATTCTCTGGCAAGTATCCAATCGACTTGCGCACCTGATCGGATTGCGCCTGAATATCAAAACCCGCGATCGTTGCCGATCCGGACGATGGCGGAAGGTAGGTAGAAAGCATGCGAATAGTCGTTGTCTTTCCGGCTCCGTTTGGCCCAAGGAATCCGACAATCTCTCCCGGCGCCGCGGAGAAGGTAATCCCCGAAACTGCTTGAAAATCGCCGTACCTTTTTGCGAGTTGTTGCACTTCAATCATTTAGTATTCTCCTGGGAGTCAGCAGACGCCCCCAAATGTCCAGAAGTTAATGTAACTTCATTGTTTAATTGAAATAATCACAATTGAGCAAGAAGACAAGACCCTGTCGGACAACCGGTGTCGAGTTCATCAGAATTGAAAAATGTGTCCGCGACGCAAACATTCAAACGCCTCCGCCACATACCGCAGTATAATTTACGGAGGCCCTTGTTAGGCTAGTCTGCCCGTGCGTTCGAATAGAGCCGCTGACTCTTTGGACCAATTGGTCCTTATGGCCGGGTTGTCTTGAACGAACTGTCCAAGCTTGCCGCGAGCGCGCTCAAGCGCGTCGACCACTTGCGCAAGCTGTTCATCTGGCTCGCGCAGTCCCACGTTATTAACAGTATCAAATGCTAAATGACCGAGCTGGGCGCCCGCGTGAAAGGAGCGATCGCTCAGGTCGCCCATCGCATTATAGGAAACGTCTCGTAATGGCACGCCAAAACTCATTTGAGATAGGTCGGCGATTATTTCACGGGACAAATCGGTGCTTTTTACGAGGACATCGGAATCCCCACAAAGCCTGGCAGAGTTAAGGACGGTGTCTAATTCTGTCGCAAAACTTTTGCGGGCCTCCATTGCAGTGAAAATCTGCGCTACGTCTGCCATGACCACCTCTTACAGCATACAACGATATAACTCAGACGATTATATCGTTCCGTAATTGATAGTCAAAAGTTTTAAAACAATCGGACCGTAACCTGCGGAAGCGCAAGCAATTAAAAAGATTCATGTTTTTAGTTATTGAGCGGGCGCGTCGTCTTTTACCTGCACCATAGACCCGTCGCAGTTGACGACGTAGCTCAAATCACCGGATTTGATAGTTCCGCGAGTGCAGACGCTTTCTTTCTTTTCCGGCTTTTTATCTTTTGCATTAAAATCATCAGCAGTAATTACCGTAGTATCCACCGCTTTACGGTCAACATCATTGCGCAGCATCAAGCTAAGCCGCCCCATCTGCCGCGCCGTCTGAATTTTTAGCGCATCCTGAGTGGTCACATCGAGCGTGATAGTTGTTTGCGAGGTCGCAGTTCCCGGGCGACGTTTTTCTTGCGATGCGTCGCCGCCGAGCGAAAGAACTCGCGCGCCTTCAACAATTACTTTCGAGGTTAAATTTCCCTCTTCATGATACGTAAGCACCACATCAACCACGCTACCGGGCGTCGTGTACCCTTCGATAGATTGCGCACGGTCAACCTCTATCGTTACCGCGCGATTACCTGCGGTAACCGCAAGCCCCGCCCTGCCGGCAACATTAGTTAACGATTGGCGCTGAATAGGAAGCCCAGCTGGAAGATTTACCTTTGAATATTGATTCTTAATTTCGGCTAAATCGAGGACAGCGTTCGTAGGAACCTGATTTCTCGGCCAGTACACTTCCTTAAATGAAATCTCCGCCAGTTTTGTTCCCGCTGCGACTTCGCGATCGGGGACAAATAGCGTTACGGTACCCATTGGAACTTGAGCAATCGGCGGCGGTGGCGCTGCCTGACTGGCAACTGCCGAACTCTTATAGTTAAGGACGACGACCATTATAATTACTAATGATGCGGCCAAGCCGGCACCGGCAACGAGCAGAAGCCGCTCCTTTTCACCCCGGCGCCGCCCCAAATTCGGGTTTGTTCCGGCGTTTTTCATGAATGTTCCGCGCGTGCGCATGAAAGCCTCAGCAACAGTAAATCAATAGGCGGTATCCGGCATGAACCGGGCACTCGTAGTTAAGGAACGGCCAGGCGATGGCAAAACATTAGAAAGTGAATCTCCATATTCTAAAAAATTTTTATTAAATCATCTTATCTGGGCAAAAATACCCTCTGTAATATCAAGCCCCTATGTGTTTTAATGGCAGTCGTGCAAATAATTCGTAGCCGCATTTCCAACTATTTCCTTATCCTACTGATATTAGGAATCGCCTCAGGATGCTCGCTCTTCGAGCCTGAGTTCGAACCCTTTACATCCCAGGCCCTGGATGAAGCCAACGCGCGACCCGACCATCCGACCACCCCCGTAGAAGTTCAACCGGCGCTACCCCGGGATACCGGTGAAGATTCGATTGTAATTAAGTGGCTCGTTCCGAGCGAACCTCTCGACGGCTATGTAATCCGCTATGGTTTCAGCGCGACAAGCTTGGAATATGAGGAGCGCCTTTCGTGGGATAAAATTGGAACGATAACCGATACCGCCAAAGGCAAAATCTTCGTGCACGATCTCAAAGGGCTCCCGACCGACAGGACGATCTTTGTATCGCTAGCTGGAATAAAAGACGACAAGATTTCGAAGCCAACCGCCATCTTTTCCGTTAGTCCGACCAAACCGGTCGAGTAAACCGCTCATCCCTTAACGCCTGCGGCTTTCCACCGCGCATACCCATTGGTGCCCCTTCCCCCATCCAGCGATTCGCACGGTCTCGGCGTGCCAACCATCAGTTCCGTTAATCTTGGCGCGTAGCGGCTCGACTAAATATTGTGCCGTATCGTACCCATATCTGGTTATCAGCCGCGAAAGGTCGACAACCTCTACTACCTGATGCCGTCCGCGCTGAGCGGACAAATGCATATCCAAATTTCCGATCGATTCTTCAATCATCTCGTAATCCTCCCGAAAGAGATTGAGGCGCTGAAAATATTGGAGGCCGGTATCGGAATTAGCTACTAACAGCTTATTGGCATCACGAGATATCTGAACGGTCATATACTGCTCGACAATCATTCATAGTAAATAGCGGCGTGTAAAAAACGCTATGCCGCGGCAACTGCCGCCGCCTGAATTACCGAAGCGATCCGAATCGCCGCTAGCGCTGTTTCGCGAGAAATACCGTGCTCTCGAATCTGAGTCCAGTGCGACTCCACACATTTCCCGCAGCCATTTACGGCCGACACTGCCAAACACCAGAGTTCGAAATCAACTGCATTAGCGCCATGAGAACGCAGCGAATTCATGCGCAAGCGCGCGGGCATCGAGGAAAATTCCGCGTCTCCCGAAAGATAGCCGAATCGGTAATAGACATTGTTCATTGCCATCAAAGTCGCGGCAATCTGCGCAGCGGTCTGCTCCACATCGGATAGGACTCCCGCAGCATCTTCGCGCACGGCATCAATCAACGGTCGACACCTACTATTTAATGCGCAGGCGAGCGCCGTTCCCCAAGCCTGAACCGGCGTCAGCTCGATCTGCGTCAACACCGAAGAAAGATTCAATTTAACATCTTTGGCATATTCCGGGAGAGACTCCCGCAGCAATTCAATTCCCATAGCACCCCTTACTCACCAAAATCGAACAGGCGGCGAATGGCTTACGCCGTTCGCCGCACAACTAAATTAGGACGCTAGACGAATCGGCTCGTCGCCCTTTTGCCAATTGCACGGACAGAGCTCATCTGACTGCAGCGCATCGAGGGTCCGCAATACCTCCTGAGGATTGCGCCCAACAGAGAGATCGTACACCGAAACGTAGCGCACGATTCCGTTTGGATCGACCAGATACGTTGCGCGCTGAGCAACGCCTTCTTTCGGATCGAGAATTCCTAGCGCAAAGGACAAATCGCGCTTTACATCGGCGAGCATTGGAAACGGAAGATCGCGCAGATCTTCGTGATTCTCACGCCACGCGCGGTGAACGAATTCGGAATCAGTGCTGGCTCCGAGGATCTGACAATCGCGATCGAGGAACTCTTTGTTAAGCTTACCAAATGCGGCGATCTCAGTCGGGCATACAAACGTGAAATCCTTAGGCCAGAAGAAAAAGAGCTTCCATTTCCCCTTATAATCGAGATTGCTAATCTGCTTGAACGCTTTCTCAAGTTTCTTTTCAGTTGACACAGCCGCCGTCAGATTGAAAGACGGAAACTCGCTTCCTACTCCTATCATTGTTTCTCCTTATTCAATTAATTAAAGTAAAAAATCATT
>CAYTAW010000103.1:0-9998 GCA_964435675.1 uncultured Bdellovibrionales bacterium | reverse complement strand
AGGAGATAAAAGGAGAGCGCGGTTCCTGCCAGCAAGAAGGGAAGGTCGAAGGTTTTGCTCTGCAGACTATTCGTCACATAGGCGACATAAAGCCCGCGATTTGTCGTTTTTATGCGCTGATTAATAATTGCAATTGCTAAGAAAAGTTCCTTCCATGATATCTTGAACCGCTCCGGCAACTCCATCACGAGCTTATAGTTGTGGCTGACTGTGATGAAGTAGGAGCCCGCTTCCAAATTCGCAAACTGAGAGAGAGCAGCGCTGTCGGCATGCATTCGATTATCGTTCAGAAACGCGATCCATGTGCGGAGTGGTTCGGAATCGCCGTCAGAGAAGGGAACTGGAGCGAGCGAGAGCGTCACCCCGACAAGGCTTAACGCGCCCGCCGGGCCGGAGGACGGGACGCCAAAGCGGATAAAGGTAGAGATTATCATTACAAAAATGGGAGAAAGCAGAGAGAGTACGAGCGCGCTTAGTGTAAGCGTGCTCGCCCGGCGGCCGTGAAGATATGAAATCCATGTAGCCCATATGATTATCAGCAGCATGATGCTTACCCATTCAGTTATTACTGCCGAAAAAATTTGGCGTCAGGTAACCAGTAAGAAGCAGACACCGAGTGTCGTAAGGACGGCTGGAACTGCCGGCCGTAGTGCCGCAATGACCGCGAGCACGGCGGCAACCGCGAATAGCGCATGAAGTCCGCGCACTCCCGCGCTCAAGTCGCCAAATGCGAGAGTTCTTGCGAGAGCAATGAGCAGTGGATATCCCGGCGCGCGGACAACGAAGGCGCTCGGAAGCGTGTCCGCGTTTCCAAAGTAGAGAGACGGAAATTCTGAGAACTTAATAAAATCGCTTGAATCGTCGTCGAGGTACGCCAGCGGTAAATGCCAGCCAAGCACCGAAAGTACCATCAGTACGGCAAGAAATTTTGAATCAGCAAGCGTTCTCCGCATAGGCCTGTAGCGACTTTCCCGTGGTTTTAATTTACGCTTAATCATAAGATACGTCCTACAATTCGTTGCAAGGGCAATTCTTTGCAGTTATTAGAACGTGCTATTCGAAAGGAGGTGTCGGCAAATGGAGGATTTTTATAACACTCCTGTTGATGGATTCCAGATACGCCGGGCAGTCAAAAGCGACGTACCGTTGATTCTCGGCTTTATTCATGAGCTCGCTGAATATGAGAAGCTGTCGCATGAGGTAAGCGCAACAGAGGAGATGCTTCAGCGCACTCTCTTTGGCGAGAAGCCTGCCGCGGAGGTGATCATTGGAGAGTACGAGGGCGTGCCCGCGGCATTTGCGCTTTTTTTTCATAATTACTCAACTTTTCTCGGTAAGCCCGGGATGTATTTGGAAGACCTATTCGTTAAGAAGCAATTCCGCAGCCGTGGCCTCGGAAAGGCGATGCTTTCCTGTCTTGCGGCTATCGCCGTCGAGCGGGAATGCGGACGTTTCGAATGGTCGGTGCTCGATTGGAACACTCCCGCAATCGAGTTTTATCACGGTCTCGGCGCTAAGCCGATGTCAGAGTGGACCGTGCAGCGAGTAGTGGGTGATGCGCTCCATAGTTTAGCCGAGGATTTTCGCGCTCAATCAGCTAGGTCATAACTCCGTTCCGAAAAAAATAGAAATTGGATAGTGATTTATCAGTTAATTGGCCCAAAAAAAAACTGGTAAATTCAGATTGTTAACTGGCTCCTTAACTCGTCGATCAATTTGCCCCCGTTAAAATTAATCCCAGCATATCCCATAAGATCAATCACTTAAGCCGGATGCTCGATTCGCCGATCCAAAAAGGCAGAAGTAGGGACAGACAACATCTAGGTATCCATGGTGGGGCCATCAAAGGAATATTTACGTTCTTACGCCGCGCTGCGTATTGGCCGACTGCTGCTCGCATTTTTGTTTTTCTTTTCATGTACAGCCCCTGTCTCCGCGCAATATCAGTGTAAGTATCGTGGCGAACAGCGCACCGAATATATACGCCAATTTTTTCAGCAGACTATTTTAAGACTGAATCGCCTTGGACTTTCGATTTCCCGGCAGCAGGAGCAGTTCTCGATCAGCGATGGTGAGGAGGCCGCGTCTATCGAAATAATGCGAGAGCTTTCGGATAACATCAATAATATTTGGCTTCTTCTCAAGAAGGAGTGCGCGATTATGCGGTCATCTCCAAAATTGCAAAAACGCTCTCGATGCGCGCGCGGAGAGCGCAGCATGCAGATCTTCTGCGCACGAGCGCCTGATCTTATTCCTGCAGTTCAATCGAGCAATCCAGCGGAAAATGTTGCTGCTCGGCTATTGCAGGCGTCGCAGCTTAGCTCGAAATTTTTTGCGCGTATGAGCGATCTGCGGCGGGAAATCCTCTCCGATAACAGGGCGCCTCTTGAATACGATGCAGACCTCAAAAGTCAGGCATATCGATTCCTCGCCTGCCGTAAAGCTAAGAGAAGCGGCGCGGTTCAGTCGCCTTCCGTATTAAGCCAAATCCGGGAGAACGTCGATGCGCTGACGTCGCTTGGATTTACTGAGACAAAGGAGCCGTTCGAACTAATCAGTTCTGCGGGGTGCGATGAGGGTCAGAAGCAGATTGCCGAGCTGCGCGGCACGGATTTGGAACAGAAGGTAGCGGCGGTGCTGGATGTTATGAGCTCCAAGTATGCCTGCTTTACCCAAAATTATTTCGGCGCGATTCCGGTCTCTCGCACCAACGAGCTGCCCAGCAGCATTCCCGCTCTTACCAAAATATGCCTTGAGAGTGCGGCAGCCGGGGACTCCCGGGCGCACGAAGTGCTGCGGGATACGGAGATCGAAAGACCATCGTTGGTCTCATCGACGCCATCAACGGCGGCCCTCGCCATTACCTCTATCACCGAGGGCGAGATACCGATCGGTGAAAAAGGTTATAATGCGACGGAGTTGGTGCGTGAGGGGTCGGGCTTAGGTCTCACTGAGCCCAACCGCAGTTTGCCATTGAACAGCGCTCCGGCAGATATCGGTCAGGTGACGAAGTATAACGGGAGCACTTTCGTGAACCGGCTCGAAGATCTATTTATTGCGGGGGCAAATTCGTATGAGACACCCCGCGATCCGATTGAGTCGGTAGAACTAGTGTGGCGCACCGATTCAACTGCGCTGGAACGAGAGATTCTATATGACGCATATCTCCGTTATCAGAGCGGGAAGACTAGCCCGGCGGCCAAAGATGAAATCGATTGGCAGCTTTTTGATGAAAATGGCTCTGAAACTCCCGAGCAGGTAGGAATCAGTTACGAAAATAATGCGATTAAACTTTTTCCTTGGGGCGATAAAAATGTTGGAAAAAAATTCCAACTCTTCGTGCGTCATCGGCCGAGTGGATTTTCAGCTCATGCGTTGACGCCGGTGATACAAGCCGTAAAAGACTTTCGCATACCTACGGAGCCATTTACCGGTCCCGCGACGTCGCTTAAGCAAAAGGCGGATGATCCGCTCTGCACGCCCGAAAAACGAGCGGCGGCTGCGTTTGCTGGGGGAGATGGCAGTGAAGACAATCCATTCCTTATTTGCGGAGGTGCGCAACTGATCGGGATTAAATCCCTGATCTCCGCACAGTCCACGAAACGGGGAACGGCCGTCAAGCTGATGGCAAATGTGGATTTTGCCGATTCTCAAAATATGAAGCCGATTCCGGTAGAATGGTTGTCTTCATTTGATGGCAACGACTATGCCATCAGCAATTACCGGATCGAGGACGCGGAGGCGAGCGAACAGGGGCTCTTTACGGGAACCATTTCGCGCGTAATGAACCTGAACATAATAAACCCATTGGTACAGGGGCGTACTAATGTCGGATCGTTGTTTGGAATAACCTTCAATCGAACCGACTATTCACGCGTGCGCATTTTTGGAGGAAAAATTGCGGGCAGAGAAGCTGTTGGCGGCATCGTCGGCAATTCCAAATACACCTCTTCTTTTGATCTCTGCTATGTCAAGGATGCTGCGATTAACGTTCAGTCTATGTATGGCGGCGGAATAGCGGGCCGCGCTTTTTACGCGCGGATAATCGATTCGCTGGTTGAGACGGTCATTAGCGGTATCGGCACGCCTGGGTCTCAGTCCTACTTAGGGGGACTGGCCGGCGAATTAACGGGCTCAAATAGCAACTTTTTCGATAACCCTCAAAACGATCCGCAAACGCCAGGCATTTTTAGAAGCGCCTTTAGAGGAAGCATCGTCGCGAACAATGACACGTCCGGCGCCGCGTATATCGGCGGACTCACCGGCGTCAGCGCGATTCCTATTCTGAATAGCGTAGTCGAGGCGACTATAGTTGGAACCGGTGCGTATGTGGGTGGCATATCGGGATATCGAGGGGATAACGAGGTCGGCTGCAACCGATACACTCTGAGCTGCGTCATGGCGCGGGTATCATTTACCGGAACGATAATCGGGGCAAAAGGTTCAGCCGACTTCAGTTCAGTGGGCGGACTTGTCGGGTATTTATCCGGCGGACTAATTGTCGATTCGTTAGTGAGGGGCACCGTGAGCGGAAAACGTGGTGTTGGCGGCGTAATCGGCAATTCAGACCAGCTGAGCCGAATTGTGCGCACTTCGACAGTAGGATTAACCACCAGCTCGGAGAATCCTCATGGCGGATTCATCGGCGATCTAATTATCCAGATGCAGCGCTTCGACAATGGTCTTGAGTTCCTCAGCGATGGCGTGTTCCTCGACAATTACTGGACGTCAGCCGGCAGCGCGGGAATCTTCGATATCAGTTATCGCTGGAATCCCGATGGCTCGCAGACCTCCGCGATCGATCTCGATGGAATACATTCACGTTGACCTCATTTAATCTAGGTGCGTAGTTACTTGCAGCTCACTTCTGATCGCAGAATGACGGGCTGACCATCAGTGGTGGAAACTGGAGGAATTCGGATTCGCCAAAAGAAGACCCCGCGTTCGCTTAGCTGGAGAACGCGGGGTCGAGGAAGGGAATACAATATGGTGGGGGTAATTATAAATACATGCTAAAAGAGACTGATGCCGACACTGCCATCGAGGCCCATGCCGATGCCTCCACCGAGATCGATTCCCAATTTCCCATTATGGAGTATGGTGATCCCTCCGGAGTTGTCTTGGCGCTCGGCCTGAGTCTGATTTTCCTGGTGCTCGGCTTGAGCTTGATGTTCATAAGACGATGTCGCTGCCGGCTTTTCCGCTTCGTGTTCCGGGACCTCAGCGCAGCCGGCAAGCCCGGTTAAGGGAAGAATTGTCGCCCCGGCGAGTACGAGCGCGCGCAACGACGGTAAAAACGATTCTGAGAGGCTCTCACTAGAACCTGCTGGCGATGGAGCTCTATCCGCAGACATATCACTAAAAGCAGCCATAAAGCCTCCGTATATGTATTAAATGGCATCATAACTACATATTGTATCGCTGAATCGATAGTGTAAGGAGCTATTTGAAATTTTTTATGACGGCTAGGCACACCATTTTCTAGGGTATAGTTGGTCGTGTGCTAGTATGCGACGAGGTATTCTCGAAACGAAAAATTTTTTCGAAGGCAAGAGGTGCCCGGTATGCAGCCTACTTCCTGTGAACCTAGTCCATCTTTTAGAAACACGGGCGAACATCAGCCGCAGCCAACGCTACTCGGCGGTCTGGTTGAGCTCCGTAGATGGAAAGATTGTGCCGCAGCTCGCGCAGGGTATCCCTTGTGTCGTCCAGCCGCACGATGCGAACTAAACGACAATTAGCTGGCTCCCGTTTATGCGACTGCGATCAAATTGCCCTTATCAGGTCGCTGCGGCGCGGCAGATTGAATAAGCGTGCTGGCGACCTGCTCTTGCTGATCCGACTGCTTCGCAATCAAAGTCACCTGGGCTTCCGATTGAGCTTCGAAACTCTTCTGGACGGAAATAGTCGATGCGACTGAAGAAATACCTGAGACATCCATGTAGTACACTCCTGTGCATGAGCCTCCGTGGCTCATCGCCTTTAATAAGTCGTCAGACTTATGGCAAACTTTAGATATTCACGACAAATAGGAGCACGGGTTCGTAGATGGTAATCCGATTCAGGTCTCGGCGTTGCGTCCTTCGTTAAGCTAACGATTCTGGGAACTTATTGGGACAATGGGGAGTGCGGGGCAGAATTAATTCATATTTTATTGAAGCACTAAGAATTTTTCGCAGATAGGGGTGCATGTAGTGAGCGATCTGGCTCTCTGCCATTTCGGCTGGCGGTTGGATTGCGGGGTTTTACCGTAGGAGGAAGACACCATGACTGTAATTGTTCGTACGATATTTTGTCTGGGTATTTTCATCTCGATACTTTCACAACCAGCGCATGCGCAAAAGAAAGCGCAAGCAAAAGTGAAGCCGCTTGTTGTCCTAATGAACGACGGATACTACTGCCCAATTAAGGGTAGCGGCTACGTGGTGCACGGATCGAATCCCGCGGCGGCCATTCGCTATGCGGAAGCGCGCGGTTATCTGCCAATTGAGCAGTTTTGCGGAATAATTTCCGACTCTATTGTAAATCCGGGTACGATTGAAAATGGTGATAAATTGAGTATTGATTTTACCACCAAGCATTCGCGGCCCGGGTACGTTAAATATTCAGGCGTTCTCGATCTTCCCAAGGGAAGGTACGAACTATATTTGACTTGTCGAACGACGGGAGCGAGCGGTTCTTCAAATCTCCAGGGCTTTGTGGAGCTGCATAAGTCAGGAATTGTCGAGCAGTCATGGACATCATCTTTCAACGCAGTATACGGCGAACCACACTCGGCGACTCAGCAATTCAGCCTTGAGCAGCCAGTGGAAAACGCGCGGCTTAGAGTGAACATTGATCGCTGCCTCGATGGCACGATATCCTTGAAGCACGTTTCATAGTTCGGTTTTTTGGGGGCGCCTGCTTGAGTCAGACGGCGCTCCATTTGCGCAGTGATAGTAAAGAGAAGGAGAATAGTATAGCGTCTCGTGTATGCCGTACCTTCCTATAACTGTAGTTATCCCCACATTCAATCGCGCCGCCGTATGCCTTGCAGCGCTGCAATCTGTGTATGCGCAGTCCATGCTCCCGGAGCGGGTGGTGGTCGTTGATGACGGTTCGCGTGAAGACATGTCACCGGTTAAGTCTTTGCTGGCCGAGAATCGGGGACTTTATATATGGCAAGAAAATCGTGGTGTTTCCGCTGCTAGAAACCGCGGCGCTTCTGGGGCGGAAACTGAATGGCTGGCTTTTCTTGATTCAGATGATCTCTGGCTCCCCGAAAAGCTCGAACGTCAGTTTCGTCTTCACCTCGATAATCAGGACTTGGTAATTTCACAGACTAGAGAGCGCTGGCTACGAAACGGAAAAGAGGTGCGGCAAAGCGCGCGTCAAACTCCCGCTCAAGGTGAATGCTTCGCGCGGTCGCTCGATATGTGTTGCATAAGTGCCTCGGCAGTGATGATTAAACGGGATGTATATACCGAGGTGGGCGGGTTTGATGAAGGATTTCCCGTTTGCGAAGACTACGATCTTTGGCTCAAGTTAACCGCGAAATATTCAGTTGGACTAGTAGATCTCCCGCTCGTTATCAAAAACCGGGGCAGAGATGATCAACTTTCCGAATCGGTTCATGCGCTCGATCGTTTTCGTGTTCAAGCGCTGGTAAGTGCGCTCCGACGCGAATTGTCCAAGGTTCAGCGTACCATGGCCGAGAGTGTGCTCGATAAAAAGTTATCTATTCTCGAAAAGGGGGCGCATAAGCGGAATCTTGCAGCCGATTTGCGCCATTACCATCAAATTCGTCAGTCCTATTTGAACACTTTATCTATCACTGAGATTCAAAACCCGACTTAGTGTCGTGCAGGTCCCAAGAACGCGGCGAAACCTCTGGATGGGCTGCTTGCCTGTACGTTTCCGCGGCCAGCCGCTTCAACTCTCGGTCATTGTCGGCCGGCCGGTATCCAAAGCCTTCGCCTGAGCCAACCGGGCTCAGCGAATTCAAATTAATTTTTTCCTGAGAGAGAAGCTGAACGACAGGCGGTAATGCCTTCGTTCAGCGTCCCAGTCTTTGTGGTCGAGGACTTCCCAGGCTAGCGCAGTGCCAGTTCCTCTCGGCACATTGCAAGCACCATTTTTGGCATCGCTTCATCGTCGTCGATTCGCCCGTCACTCTCGATCTGTGAGAACCATTCGCACAGAGCCTCGACGACCTCCTGGTCTTTGAAGCGGCTGACATGGTTCGTCAGCTGAATGGCGAGTGCGAGCGCATCGCCAAGCACCATCGGAAAGTTGCAGTGATCTCGGATTAGGCATACGTACGCGAGTACGCCTGCCTGGGAGGTTAAGGTGAGCCCGTTCAGAGAAATCGCCCAGTCCCCGAATTGGAGAATGGATGGATCCGTCGGAACTGGGAATAGATCGACGAGATCCTCGAATTCAGCTCCGTCGCTCGAGATCCATTTCCGAATCTTCGATTCCTTTTCATCGCTGGGGGTGGCCAAAGTGTACACGAGTTTACTCCTTCTCGTACGTGATTGAGACGCTGAGTTAACCTACCTTAGGTAACCGCTATCTCACGTGTTCCATCCCGCTCCCTAAGAAAAACAGGAGGCGCGACGGAAGACGTGAGAAAAACTTGGCCGCAGCCGGTCAACTTCTCTCTCTTGAAAAATTTGTACTTCTACCCCGATCGTACTGTATGTAGCAGTATGCGACTTTTCGATATGCTAGTCTCGTTTTTGGCCGCTAAAAATGACGTTGAGGGGACGCGCAAAGGCAGTATTTGGCCCTGTAGAAAGCGGGCGGTAAGTGCTCAATACCTCTGATTAGTGCCTGAAATAGCAGGATTTTTATTGAGCGTAAGGCGTATTCTGTGATTACCGATGACTCTAGTGGACCTAGCGATGCGGCCGAGGCGTTAGATCAACGTTCGACTCCTGACGGTGGATACCTGACGAATTCGTAATTCGCCGACATTTGGGAAGACTACAAAGTCGGATACGTGGCGACGCAAAACAATTCTAATCAATCAGCGATTCTCAAAGGGCAAATCTCTTTAGCCAAAAAAGTTCGGCAATAGTGGCACGAAGTCAGTCCAAATCCTCTTCATTGTACGGCTAGTGAGAGAGAGAATTGTTCGTTACCCGTAGTATCGCTACCGGCTGCTTAAAATCCTCGATCATTGTTCATGCAGGGTTTCGGTAGTTCTTTGATGGTTATTGCATGGGAGTTGTAAAAATTGAAATGAAGAGCTTCCTGCAACTTTTCTCGGTGGCCGCAGAATGCATGCACTTTTTGCGGTTAAACGGGGCGAGGTTGAGGGGCAGTTTTTACACTGAGATTTACACCTAGCGCGGAGGCTCGTATTAGGTGAGAAATCTCTGTCGATCTCATATGTTAGTTTCCTATCTATTAAGCATACGCAGAGTGCGCTTGAATAAAATTACTCCAGGTGGACCGCTGCGGCTCGCTTCAGAATGGGGTAAGACGTACAATGGATTTACCTATGCAGCCGGTTTCCGAACAACCCAGTCTATATCTTCCGTTATTGCCGGCCACTCTTGCAGAATTGGCTATTGAGCTTGCGTCGCGACTTCAATCGGAAACATTTATACCTCGTGAACCGAATCGAACTCGTCGAGAAGACGGCGCCGTTTGGCTAGACCGGACGAAAGGTCAGAACCCCGACTCTTTGATAATCAGATTGAATGCATACGAGCATGGTTTAAATGTGCTCCTCCATCTCAATCTGGGCGCCGAACAGGTCGTTCCACGCTCTCTTATGATTCGCCATAGTTCGCAGGGTGGGGATGATCGCGGTTTGATTAGTATTCCGCAGACGCCGACAGCGCAGCAGCTTCCGCTGATTGAGAATATCATTTATGCGAGTTGCACCTGTATTCAGCGTGGACAAGTGGGAAGATTGGCGCAGAAAGGAATGCCGCCGTCTATGACTGGATTTTCTCTATTTCTTCCGTCACAGCCAAAATTGGCGACCTTTACGGATGATTTCACCA
>CAYTAW010000102.1:7207-10062 GCA_964435675.1 uncultured Bdellovibrionales bacterium | reverse complement strand
GCACACCGACCATTCATAACGAGTTATTCGTGGGTAATCTTAAGGGGTCGGAAGCTGTTGATTCCATTTTTTTCAATTCAGGTGGGTATGCGCCCATCGAGTTGGATAAACCGCTTCTTACCGCGCTGGGAAGGATCGTTCAAACGGCGACCGAAATATCTCTAACTTCGCGCACACGACGAATCGCGATGCACGCGGAGTTTTCGGAGAAATTTAAAGTCATTCCTAAAAGCGCCCGAACTTTGATACGAACGGCTGAAGAGTCGGGGATGTTTGATCATGTGCTGCTTGTTGCCGAAGTGGCAAAGTGGCATCTCGAATATTCTACAAACCTTGATTCAAGTTCGTTTCGACCGAAAATAGAAGGTGCAATATCGCAGCCGCCGCGGACTGATGATCCGTTGGTAGTAGGAACAAAGAAGGTAGGGAACAAGGTTCTCGCGGTTATGGTTGGGGCCTTCAATACCACTCCGGTCGAGCACTATGCGCGGTCCGAATTTTGCTCTCGTATCAAAAAGAAGTAACAAAAACCGGCGCCAATGCGGGAGTTCTGATTTTCGATAATCTATGGCACACTAGGGCTGCTTATATTTGCAGCTCTTAGATGACCGATACTCAGTTACTCGAAAACAGGCCGACCGTTATGAAGGTCGAACTCTCCGCGCTGACTCGAAACCTCCATACGATACGGTCGGCGAGTGCTTCGGCGAAGGTAATGGCGGTGGTAAAAGCCAACGCGTACGGGCACGGGATCGAACGGTGCGGACTGCATTTCGAGCAGTGCGGCGTTGATTACCTCGGGTGCGCCTACCTCGAAGAGGGTCTGATATTGCGTCACGCGGGGGTTCGCATTCCTATCCTCGTTTTCGGCGGGTTGTTGGCCGATCAGGTCGATCGCTACATCAATCATGATATCGACATCACCGCCTCTTCGGTAAGCAAGCTCGAACAGATTGAGCACGCGGCGAGTGTGCTCAAGAAAAGAGCGCGGGTTCATCTGAAAATTGACACCGGCATGGAGCGGCTCGGTATTCATTATTACTCGGCTTCAGCACTCCTCGAGCGCACCTTGACGCTCAAGTGGTGCGATGTCGTCGGCGTATTCTCGCATTTTGCGAGCGCTGACTGTGGCGATCAATCATTTACCAATCTCCAACTCGAACGGTTTCTTCAGTGCCTTGAGTTTTATCCGCGCCACTCGCTCCAGCTCCCGCTTCGTCATATTGCGAATTCATCGGCGGTGATTCTCAATAAGGCCACGCATCTCGATATGGTTCGCCCCGGAATTTGTTTGTATGGGGTGATGCCGAACGCTGAATTTTCGAATGTGCTCGGATTGGAACCTGTGATGTCCCTCTGTTCCAGGGTCGTCTATTTCAAAGTGGTCAAGAAGGGGGCCGGGGTTAGTTACGGGCACACCTGGACCGCGCCGAACGACACGCGCGTGGTTACCGTTCCTATTGGGTATGGCGATGGGTATCCGCGCGCACTTTCGAATCGCGTCGAAGTGCTCATTCGAGGAAGAAGATCCCCCAGCGTTGGTGTAATCTGCATGGATCAATTGATGGTTGATGTTGGGACGGGCGAAGCCTACAACAACGATGAGGTTGTTCTTGTCGGAAGGCAGGGTGACCAGTGTATAGCGATCGAGGAGTTGGCAAAGCTTGCGGGGATGATTCCCTACGAAATATTAGTAGGTCTTAATGCGCGCATCCCGCGTGAATATCACGTTGATTAAATTGGAAAAGCCCGGTCTTTGTATGTCTTGATCTGTTTTGATGAAGCAGTTTGGGCTGGTGAGAAGAGTAGTGTATTGTTCGGGCTGAATTGTCCGTTAAGGGAAATATGAAACACCGCTTTTACAGAACCATTCGAATTGCCGCAATCGGACTGCTGATTGGCATCACTCTTGCGGTGGTTCTTGCCCCGAAAGATTCTTACGCCGATGACGACCTGGCATGCGCAGCGCTTTTCCCGTGCGATGAATTCAATGAGTTGCTTCCCCAGTACGAAGGATCGAGCGATCCGTGTGCGTTGAAATTTGCCGCGCTCTGCAAAGACCTGCGCATTAAGTCTCACAAACAGTGCAGCGATGTCAGTGAACAGTTTAACTCGGTTCAGCTGCAGCTTGACACCGAACAACTCAAAGTCACCAAGCTCAAGAAGACAATTCGGAAGCTTCGCAATAAGAAGTAATTTTCGTTTCGTTATTTCAACAACATTTTAGCGAGATAGCTCGCGGGATTCAGCTCGCCGCGCAGCGAACTGGAAAAGAGTGGTGTCGCGCCGCAGATGTAGTTTGCCAACAATTCCCCGGCGGCGATTGTCGAGAGCAATCCGCGCGAACCATGCCCGGCGCTGATATACAGATTCTGGTGGTAGGGAGGCATCGAAAAGTGTGAGGAAGGAAACCCTTTCTTTAGGTCGCGGAAAATTTCGTCGTACGCGGCGCGCTGGACAACAGGGCCAACGTAGGGGAGCCGGTGGTGCGTCGAAGAGCGGAAGGATACCCGGCTGCCGGCAATTTCAGCATGCGCGAGTTCGGCGTCGAGTGGGAGCGCCTGATCGAGCAGTGCCTTCCGCTCGCCTGCGATTGAATCAAGATCTTTTCGGCCATGGGCGTAGGAAGCGCCGATAACCCGTTGCCCGTCGAACGCCGGCAGTGCGTAGCCGCGACCGATGCGTACGGGGGAATTGAGCGGCGATTGAGCGGTTACCCAAATGACTTCGCCGCGAATCGGCTCGAGCGGCACCCACGAGGTTTGTAGAAATCGCGATGCTTCATGCGCCGCGGCGACGATAACAATATCACAGTCAAATCGTTCCCCCGATATGGAGCGCAGGCACCAGCCTTC
>CAYTAW010000102.1:0-7197 GCA_964435675.1 uncultured Bdellovibrionales bacterium | reverse complement strand
CAATGGGGGAGTTAAGACGCACCCGCAATAGGCTATGGTAGCGCTCCGCAATGGCGTCGCAAAGGCGGCGCGGCTCGAGCCAACCGGCCAGCGGAAACGTTATCTGGGGAATGGGGGATTCGGATGCGAACGCAATTTCAGGATCGATGCCGAGCGATCCGAATGATTGCACGAGCGCGGTAAGACGCGCAGTATGCGCGAACTGAATCGAACCCGATCGGTGGAGAAGGGGTTTCCCGAGTTCCTTTTCCAGCGTAATAATTCGCGCTCGTGAAAAAAGAAATGAAGCAAGATACAGATCGGTGGCCCAATTCTGTTCGCGCGCTATATAGGGTGAAAATATTCCGGCCGGATTTCCCGAAGCGCCGGCAAAACCCTCGGCCGAGGCTTCGAAAATAGTCACGGAGAACCCGCGCGCGCAAAGCGCGTATGCCGCACCGTGGCCGGCTAATCCTCCGCCGATAATCGCCACCGTTCCCGACCGCCTCGGCTCAATCGGCGGAATCCTTTTCCAGGGCGGAAGGAGTACGGGATCCTCCGGTTCCGCGCAATACACGGCGCGAATACTGTCGCGTTTCCGCCCGAATCCGGGAATTTTTTCGACGGTGAATCCCGAATTGGCAAGATGCGCGCGCACGTCTCCCGCAGCCGTAAATGAGCTGCAGCGGGTGCCTGATTTCGAAAGCCGCTTGATGTGAGAAAAAATTTCGTTGCTCCACATGCCCGGATTTTTAGCCGGCGCAAATCCATCCAGATACCAGACGTCCATCGGAGTTTCCAATTCGGCGAGCTGATCAGAGGCCTCGCCGATAAGGAGCGTTAGTGCGACGAGGCCGTTTTCGAAAAGAATTCGCAGGAAGCCTGGAACGAGCGGAGGGATCGCCTCGGTTAGCTGATTCGCGAGCGGCGCAAGTTGGTGCCACGGCGCAAGCGCGCGTTCGAGATCGCTCCGTGACAGCGGGTGTTTCTCACAGGCTACGTAGTCGAGCGGCGCGTGCGTGCCGCTTTTCTTCCAGGCATCCCAGGTGAGCAGAAAATTCAGACCGGTTCCAAACCCCAATTCTCCTATTGATAGTAGCGCCTTTTCTTTGAGCAGTTCGGCAATTCCGTTTTGTTCTATGAAAAGATAGGCACTCTCGGCCAATCCCCCTTCGCGGGAGTAGTAGGTATCCCCGAATTGCGTGGAGACGGGATATCCATCCCCAGACCAATCTGGCGCAGCGTGCGCGACTTTAAATGGCGCAGACATCAGAGTTGTCGACCGATACGTCGGCAAAATGCTTTTGTGCGAAAGCTGATCGTTCAGCCAGCGTCTTTAGTTCGCCGATACTTTTTTCAACAAGTTGCAATCTTGGTATTAATCCGTGCATATTGGCGAGCTGGATATTGAGGCCGGGACGCGCATTAAATTCAAGCACTAACGGGCCGCGCACTGCATCAATAACGAAGTCGACCCCTTGGTAGCCCAACTGCGTCAGTTCAGAACTCCGTGCGGCAAGGGTGAGCAGATCGTTCCAATAGGGAATTTTAACTCCGTGCAAATTCGCGCCGGTATCCGGGTGTTCGTGGATGATCGTATTGCCCCAAACGGCGCTTTTGGTGACGCCAGTCGCTATGCAAACGCCGCAGCCAATTGCACCTTGGTGCAGATTCGCTCGCCCAGCCGAAGCCATCGTCGGCAGTCTGACCATCGCCATCACAGGAACTCCCAAAAAAACGATGATTCTAATGTCCGGAACGCCGCGGTAGCTGATTGGCTCAAATACCTCATCGAAGAGCACCCGATACTCTATAATCACTGAATCCGGGTGCCCACCCAAACTGTACATACCGCTTAAGATATTCATCAAGTGGTGCTTCAGATCGTCCTCCGACAGTAATCTGCCATCAATCAGCCGGTAAGAATTTTTCATGCGCGCGCTAACCACGATTATACCTTCGCCGCCTGAGCCGTGCGCCGGTTTGACGACGAAATCGCTGTGTTCGCCGATGCGCTCGGAGAAGCGCTCGATCTCGGAGGGAAATCGTAAGGTCGTATAGAGCGGCGGAACCGCAATGCCGGCGCTCAGTGCAAGCTCTTTCGTGCGCAGCTTATCATCAACGAGCGGGTAGAATCTTCTCTGATTATAGCGCGAGATATACTCAGCGTTTCGGCGGTTGATTCCCAAGACGCCGGCCTCTCGCAGTTGGCGGGATCGGCGCAGCATGCTATGCGCCCTCCGCAAAAGCGCGAAATCGCGTCAGTTCTAACAGCCGATAGCCGGTGTACCGTCCGAGCATGAGGATGATTGCAAGGACGACGAGCAGCAACTCAGGAAAGACAAATATGAGGTACGATAAGAAGTTAAGTGTAATCACCAGATAGGTCAGAGATGCCACTATGAGACTGCCGATGCCCTGTTTAATCGCAAAAAAGGGACCTCGCTCTTCCCATACAATCGACATTCGTTCGATGGTCATCGTCAAGATGACCATTGGAAAGAGCGCGATCGAGATCCCCCGTGTGATATCTGCTTTGTGAGTTATTAAGCTCAATGCGGCCATCAGAAGGATCACGACCGTCAGAACCGCCGCAAGCCGCGGCACAAGCAATAGCTTGAGATGTTCGAGGTAAAAACGAACGAGCAGCCCGAGCGCCACGACCACAATGAATAGCGTCAATCCCCACCAAAGCCCTGTCTCACGAAACGCGAGCGCTACGAGAATCGGCATGAATGTGCCGAACGTGCTCAGGCCAACCAAGTTTCTGAGAATTACCATCAGCAGCGCACCAATCGGCACCAAAAGAAGGACCTTGAAAACAGTTTGCGACTCTAACGGTAAATTGAATAGTGAGATGCGCAGCAAAGCCGGAAGAGTAGCTTGACTCTCAGCAATTGCGGTGTTGATCGCTTCCTCTTCGTTACTCGTTATCGATATGCGCACTTTGGGATAGCTCGCTCCGGAAAGGTGCTGCATGGGCGAGTCGCCGCGCCACCAGGCGACGTATTCTTCGTCATCGAATTCGGTTCCGGTAAGCGGATCATAATCATTCCAGCTCTTCTGATCGAACACTTCTATCCAGCGCACTATCTCAGCTTGCCGCACCTGATCGGTCAGTCGCACCCCATGGACGACGCGCGCGGGAATTCCGGCAACGCCCAGCACGCGCACGGCAATCTGAACCTTCTTGAGGATGTTCGCGCGTTTTCCAAGCAGCAACGCCACATGCTGTTCGGGTTTGGACTTGTTTAAGTGCCGGAACAGTTCGGCGATTAAACTCGGCTGATCCGCCGAGCGCGCCTGAATCTCTTCGAGAAACGCCTTGGCCGCGAGTAGTTCTGCGCCTTCATATGCTTGCGCATCGACGAGCGGCACTTTCGTGGCCACCAATTTTTTCTTCGAATCTAATTTGCGGATCGTAGTGCGATAATAGAGCGTATGAGGCCCAGACGCTTTACGTATCGACCAGACGGCCTTGCGGTTGCGCTCGTCTATTTCGTTCGTTAATCCGAAACCGCGCGATATAAAGTTTTCATCCATTACGGCGATTCGCGGAGTATTTTTCGGGATAAAGAGTTCAACTTTAACCGGTTCATTCAGCGCGGTGAAAGAAATGTTCGTCTCCACCGTCCATGCTCGGGTCGTAAGGTCGGGAGATACGGGGAAATGGAGCACGAAAACCTTATAAAAAAAGAGACCGAATCCCACCGCAGCCAGAACGAACGCTAAGCTATACAGATGAAACCGGTTCACTTTTTCTGAGTTCCCTGGCAGGTTGGCTCGGCCATATACGTACTCGAAGGATCGATTAGCAAATTTCCAGCCAGGAAATTTCGACCGATCAACATCTGATAATCGAAATTTGAGCGATCGACCAGGTTCACATCGGTTTCCATGTAGTGCGTTCCGAGGCAGATGGCGAGCCTAATAACCGGCCGCTTTTGCGGCGACTTTCCACCATGTCGCTTAATCAACGCCGTACGCTGCACCTTTGCAGAAATTTCGCGCTCCTCACCGTAGCGGTTTGCAACCGAAAATTTAACCCAATCGGCACCGTCTTTTTGGAATTCTTCAATTTTTGTCGCGTTAAGCGAGGAATAATCCGCGCCCGTATCGAGTTTTCCCTGGACGATAAAATTGGCCGGTTGAATCTTCACCTTTTCGACCCAGCCGACAATTTCTTTCTCATCAGCCTTGAGGGATGCCGCTGGCGCTAATAATGCTGCAAACAGCGCAAGTAATGACATTAAAAAATCAAAGTGAAAATCGAGGTGTCTCTTCATAACTACGCAATGGTTAAAGGTATTCCATTACCTAACATAGGGGCGCGCCTCGGCGCCATTCCCGCTCGGTTTTACGCTACTAAAGCCAGCCCTTCTTTTTGAAGTGAACCAGCATCACCGCCGTAATAACGGCCATTGCCGCCCAAACCGCGGGATACCCGTACTTCCAATGTAGTTCGGGCATATACTCAAAATTCATACCGTATATTCCGACAATAAAAGTCAGCGGCATGAATATGGTCGCGATGACGGTCAAAGTCTTCATCACCATGTTTACCTTGCTGCTCGTCTGCGACATGTACAGTTCTATCAGGCCGCTGCTGGTATCGCGCAGCAATTCGACCACTTCGATTACTTCGATAGCGTGGTCGTAAACGTCGCGCAAGAAGACCTGGGTCGATTCACGAATGAGCGAAACCTCATCGCGAATAAGACCTTGTAACAGTTCCCGCATCGGCCATACCGCGCGCCGTATGTCTAGCAGTTCGCGACGCGTGCGGTGAATATCAGAAAGATGCTTGCTTTCGGCTTTGCTCAAGAGCTCTTCTTCGAGGCATTCGATTCGATCGTCAATCTCTTCGGTTACAAGGAAGTAGAAGTCAACTACCGAGTCGATCAGCGCATAAAAGAGATAATCTGCGCCCGAGCTGCGCGCTCGTCCCTTTCCAATACGAATTCTATCGCGCAACGGATCGAAGCAGTCCCCAATACGCTCTTGAAACGAGATTACGTAGTGACTTCCCAGTATCAGGCTGACTTGCTCGTTCTCGATGCGTTTTTGTTCACGATTCACGGTGAGCATTTTAACCACTGCGTGAACGTATGAATGATAATCAACAGTTTTTGGACGCTGCGTAGTGCTGACTATGTCTTCAATTACCAGGGGGTGAAGACCGATAGGTGTCGTTATCTTTTCGATAATGGGCACATCGTGAAGGCCGTCGACATTTATCCAAATAACTGAGTTAGTTTTCTCGGCGTGGGCTATCAGCGAGGCGCACTCTTCCGGCGTCTGAACGACAACTTCCTCGAACGAGGTCTGACTATAGGTCATCGCGGTAATACGTACCGCCTCGACCCGTTGCTCGCCGGTGTAGATCGCGGTTCCGGGCGGCAAACCGAGCTTTTTCGCTCGGCCTCTGCGCGCTTTTCTTTTTTTCGGTGGGGGAGTCGGAGCTACTTTATTTTCCACTGGGTGATTGTTCCTAACGTACGCGCTGCCGCGCGGGTAGAAATCTGATTAGAGGAATTTTTGCCTTTACCGTCAAGAATCTATGGGCGGCGCACTTACGTCGGCTCGTAGTTCCTCTATGAGACGGTTAAAAAATGTTGCATAAGAAATTCTAACCGCTGTAACTTATTGAAAACATAAGGAATTAATTTTGTAAGGTATTGAAATTTTTAGAAGCAAATCAGCGGATCAGCGGGATAGGGGGGTATCCGGCATCCATTTAATTCTGCAGGGGTTTGCACGTCTTAAATAAGGATTTGTAGCATGCAAAAATACAGACATCCGTTTGTTCAATCTAGAAGTAGAGTTTCTCCCCGAGTGTATATACCAGTTCTGCTGGGTCTATTTAGCATGGTGATGTCGCTGTCGGCAGCGCTTCTTCTTCGTTCGGGCCGTGTTCACGCCGAATCGAAAGTTTCTAAAATGCCGGTAGATGTAATTCTCGATCAGCCGATTAGCCGAGTCGAAGTGCTAATTCCCCGCATTGAGATCGCCTCAGGCACGAGTCTTTCCCCGGAAATGTTCGAGTTGAAATCAATTCCCGAAAAAGAGGCGCTGCGCAATTCGCTACACGCTGCGGTGGAGGTTCAAGGTTTTTATGCAAAAGCCCTTCTTGTTCCAGGTCAGCCAATAACCCGCGATTATCTTACGCCGGTTAAGCCAGCATCCGAAGTTATTGGTGAAATTCCCGAAGGCTACCGCGCGGTGACAATTCGCGTTGACGAGCGTACCAGCGTTGAAGGATGGGCGAGAGCGGGCGCGCGTGTTGACGTGGTATGGTCTTCGCGTCTCGAGGGTAAGCCGATGATTTCGGTAATCGTAGAAAATGCGAAGATCCTTTCGGCTGAACGCCAGGTAAATCCGCATCCAGAAAATCAGGAGAACAAGCCTGCGCCGATTCCCACTACGGTTACGCTGCTGGTTGCTGCCGAAGACGCAAACAGAATTCAACTCGCCTCGGTAAGCGGCACGATGAGCTTATCGCTGCGCGGCGGTAATGATAGTAAAGCCAACAAATCTGCACCGTTGACGATCGACGATCTGATCAGAGACGGTAGACCTGCGTACCTTCCTGAACAACCGCGTGTTGTCTTGAGCGTGAAGGGCGCGAAGGGCAATCGCACGAGCTATGCGTTTCAAGATGGTGAGTTGGTGGCGATTCCGGAATAAGGCGTCAAAATTCCACAAACTGAAACTGATTCAGATTCTGTTAACTCATTTCGCTAGCTAGTGCAGGTAAAACCACTGAGCTATACAAAAATTTTTCCGGGATTCAAAATCCCTTGGGGATCGAAAACGGCCTTAATCCCCCGCATTATCGCAACTTCTTCCGCGCTGCGCGAAAAATCAAGAAAATCCCGCTTTAGAAGGCCGACGCCGTGCTCGGCGGAAATGCTGCCCGTATATTTTTTAACGACCTCGAAGAGAATGCGATCAGCTTGGTGACATTTGGTAAAAAATGACTCGGCGCTCAGTCCTTCGGGTTTCAGAATATTGATGTGCAAGTTTCCATCCCCCACATGGCCGAAAATCACCGCTTCAAAGTCGGGATAATTTGCGGTTAAGGCCTTTTGAAAATCTTCCAAGAAATCCGGAATTGCCGACGGCGGAACTGAAATATCATTCTTGTGAAGGGTGTGCATGCTTGAGAGTGTTTCGCTGATTAGTTCCCGATAGCGCAGCAGATCCTGCGCCTGCTTG
>CAYTAW010000101.1:0-10097 GCA_964435675.1 uncultured Bdellovibrionales bacterium | reverse complement strand
CTCTTCGGTAGCCTTATTGGTGAAGGTGACCGCTAAGATGCAGCGCGGATCTACGCGGTGATTAACTACCAAATTGATGATGCGGCGGGTTAAAACGCGAGTCTTGCCGCTCCCTGCTCCGGCAAGCACGACAATCGGACCGGTAAAATGCTCTACGGCCCGCTGCTGCTCGGGGTTGAGGTTTGTAAGATGAGATTGCATTCCAATAGTTTAGCGTAGTGATGGTGGAATCTCTACTCCATTTGTCTCTTTATTTATCGTCAGCAGCTGGGCTTAGTTGCCGGTCAATTACGAGTGCATTAGAGAATATCGAACTTAGGAAACACAACCTCGGCGTATGTGTCGCTGCAAGTCGACTCGCCAATCGGACAAGTTCCGGGGAGAATACGTCTGTCTGGATTTGGATCTTTTCCGGGACGTTCCGTGGGCGTTGGCTGAGGCTGGCGGGTCGGTGGAGGATTTGGCGATGGTGATGGAGACGGGGATGGAGCGGGCACCGTAGGTGCGTCTGGAGTAGTCGTTGGAGAATTTGAAGCTACTGAGTGGGATGGAAATGGCATACCTAGGCAATCTCGTCTGAAAGATAAAATCTAAGATCTTTACTCGATGGTGTCACTGCTGGAATGACAATCTGATTCCACAGAGTAATTGCGTCGCTTCGTAGTTCGTCTCGCCTATTCAAAAGCGGATAGATTTCTCCGTGTGCGGTGCGTAGTTGCATATTTTCCGTAGAAATCGAAAAGGAAGGTCTCGGAACGCTAGAATAGTCCAACGTATCGGCGTCGTCGAGTTCGTAGCGCGGGCGCGAGGGATCATTCTATCTTGCACGATAAAATTCAAGACCTTGACGCAGCATACGCGGCGTTGAAGGCAACGGATTGTCTGACTGGTCTTCACCAATATCGAAAGTTAAATTTTCATCCAGAGAATCCCAGTCCTTGTGCCATATGGCTCGGGTCATGCGGAAGGCGTCATGTATGTTAAAGCAACCGGCGGCCAGGTTGTACACCTGGGTATGAGCTTTTTGAAGTGGGGCAAGGTTTTCGACGGATCCCCGGCGAAATCCAGGGTAGTAAAATTTATGTACGTGCCCCGCGCGATCTCTTGTTCCGTACTTAATGTCGTTTTCCCAGAGGTGGTACGGTGCGCTTCCCGGAGGAAATGCATTGCCCAGGCCAGCAAAATTCGAGAACCAGCGCAAGTTGAGTATGGGTTTGCCGATTTTGGCTGCTTCAGCCATTAATTCAGGCAGAAACAAGCGTATCTCTTCCGTGTCCTTTTCTATTTTACTATTCAGGTCGGTAGATATCGGTTGAATTTTTCCGCGCAGGAATTTGCTCAGGATCTCAGTAGGAATTAAATAGGTAGCCCAGCCTCCAAAGTTATGAAAATGATCGTTGTATGCAATCAATGAATAGTGTGTATCGTTGATCCGGTATGATTCCGCATCGGGGGGAATTACACCGATTAATCCGCGCAAATATAGCACCTTGCTGTACGGTAGTTCATCAATCGCCTGCGCTAACCAAGGCCACGCCAATTTATATTCTAAAAAGGGCTGCTCAATATTTTGGGCATCACTCACCAAGAGCCGGTTTAAATTGATTCCCGAAAAAATTGTTCCTGGTCCAGGCATGTGATGGGGAGAGGCCGGTATAAAGGCGCCGCTGCTTAGAGTACAGTCCTTTGCAAATTGATGATGTAGGGAAGGGATGTATAGAAGGGGGCGGCGCGCTTCTGCGGTCTGGGCGCCAAAGCCAGTAATGATTTCTTTTGAACGCTCGAATATCTCTACAATTTCTCCCGTTGTTTGTGCGGCACGCGGATCGCTGCGTCGATACGGCAGGGAATCTGCCCGATAGCTGATATTGAGTTCGAAATTCGCTTCATTCCCCGGTCTACCGATGTACTGCCCAATCATCGCTTCACGTTTTCTCCAATCGGGAACATCGAGCGATCCGATGCTTGCGAGAAAATCACATATTTCGGCTTTGCTGCGGATTTCCCGAGATTTTAGCAGCTCGGTTATGGCGGTAATTGGCGTTTTGCTGAGATATCGAAGAATGTCGTCACTCGAATGTCCTGTCTCGCTGGCGAGATGGTGCTGTAATCCGAGGATGTAGGCTCTTCGCAGCAAAGATTCAGGTGCATTAGGGTCTAATCCAGACCACGAAGAAAGCCTCTCTCGGAGTAGACTCCAGTTTTCAGCATACTCAGGATTTTCGCAGCAAAGAAGAAGCTCAGAGAAGAGAGCGCTCTTTGTCTGTCGAAGTTGATCGAAGCCGTCAAAAATCGAGAGCTTGGCGATGCGCGCGGCAGTCACGGGCGGTGTGCCTTCCTGCTGGAGGTTTTCCATTAGTCGCTGCATGCGCCACAAAGATTCGATTTTAGCGCTCTTACCGTTTGATTTCTCGAACGCCCCAGCCTCTGCGAGGAGAATAATATCTCGTTCGTACGACTCGCTGAGCATACTCTGATCAGCCGCTTTTTCGAGAAGAGAGAAATAAAGCGACCGATACGTTTTGTACTTACCGGGATTACCGCTGCACAATCGTTCGAGTACTTCCTGTCCGCGCAAAATGGTAATCGCCCAATCCGCCGATACTCCTTCGGGAGTCGCGGCGAAGGCGTGAGATATGCTTTTCAGCAAGTGGAGGCTCTTTTGATCAAGTAACCCTTCACATTGACCAAGCGGACGGCCGGTTTGTTGAAAAAAGTGGAGCGACTTTTGAAGCGATTCAACTGACCAGCCGGTGTTCATCGCCTCAGCGACGGTCAATAAATATTTATTCGTGATCTGGATTTCTCTGGAGAAATTCGCAAAGACCTCGCTGAGACTGTGAAGTTTTTGAGGCTGCTTTTCGATTGCTCTGATTAGCGCCCTTTCCACGTCGAGTGCATGAACAGGATCGCCCAATTCCTCGCGAGTGATACACTCACTAATACTCTTGGTAATGCGTGTAATCGCCTGTACCGTAATGCTTGGCCCGAATGCTTTTGGGCTCTGAATATTTGCGGCCCATGCGAGCGTTTCGCGGTTTTCAGGTTGTAGCACCGAAGCGCCGAGATGCGACACCAACGCCATAATTACGTCCAACGACTGACTGTGGCAGAGCGACGGGAAAGTCGAAATAATAAATGATTCGCGCTGAACTGGCGGAAGTGATTCAGTGACGGTTCGTAGCATGCCGATAGTCTGAACGGTCGAGCGAATTAGTTTCGTGGCATCACTATCAGTAAGTATTCGTTCTGCCAGAGTATGAAGGCCGACGGCTCCGTCGGCGGGAGCGTGGACAATCATAAAGCACAAATTTGAAACGCCCGCAGAACTCAGATCGGGCAGTATATGATGGACCGCCGCAAGAAGCTCGCGGCCCGTTTCAAACGTCACTGCGTTTGCGTGCCGTTCGCTTAGTTCAGGAGTCAACTTTTCTAGAAATTCTCGTTTTTTCGATCTTGAATTAATTGAACTAAAGGTCGCCACTTGATCGAGCAGACGGAGGAAGGGCGCGTGATCGTCCGGGCCGACAATGCGGGGCAGTTCGTATCCCGCAAGTCCGTGAAAGACTTTATCGGCCTCGGGGGCTGGTAAGTCGGGAAAACTGCCGCCATAGCCGAGCGATATAGAGGACATACTACACTGCTTTTATAGGGAGTGATTTCAACAATTGAATTCACTCAAAAGGCCTGTCATACGGCTAGCGAGGGTAGCACGCTGTATCTACCAGTTCAAACGAAACTTTGTCGGGCGGCAAGTATTCTTACCAATTGAGAATTTCTGCCTTAATCCAATCGATTTCATCGGTCATTCTTTTTGCGGCGAGGTCGATCAGTGTGTCGCGCTTTTTATCGGATATAGGGCCCGCCAGGTACTCGCGATCAAAGAGGTAGTCGCCCTCAAGTATAGTTGGCGGTATGAATTGCAAATGATCGACGAGCTCGCGTAGTAGCGCAAAGACTTCGCGCCCGTTGGTCGCAAGATGCAGCGGCATATGATTGAGCGCCGGCGATGAGCTATGCTCCCCGCTTACGTGAAGATGGAGGACTTCCCGTCCGGATGAGCATAGCTCTTGGATCAAACTCTTAAACGCTTGCGGGTCATCGTGAAGATTTTCATACGCGTGTTGCAGATCAACGACGAATGGGGCTTGGCTCGGGAGACTGAGCATGTCGCGTACGGTTTTTCCGAATCGCTTTTCGCGATCCATATTTTCGATTCCGAAAGTGACGCCGGCTTCTGTAAGTTTAGCGAGCGCTTCATTACTGGCTAAATCCGGATGAAGCGAAGCTCCTTGTAAACCGAGGCGTTCGACAATCTGATGGATTCTCCCGACTCTTTGTTCGAGGACTTCGGGCGATGTTTCGCGAAAATCGCCGAGATGAATCGAGGCGTATCTCAGTTTTGCAGGAAGAGTTCCAACTTCGAAGGCGCGTAAACGTTCCTCCGGGCCTTCGACAATTTCGACTGCAGAAGCGCCCGATCTGGCGAGTGCCGCCGAGTGAAATTCAAGATCGACACTGACCTTTGCGCTGAACCATCCGGTTGAGTGTCCGATTGCGGGATTCATAAGGTTGTCTATATGCTAACGCGCTCGACTGGGTGACAGCGCTACATTCCAGCAACGATTCGATACTGGATTATATAGGTGGCTGCACCGGTAAGATAGCCGAGTGCCGCGAGTAGAGTAATGCGCTTAACGTACCAAAAGAATTCGATCTTCTCTAAACCCATGGCCGCGACCCCGGCTGCTGATCCGATAATCAGCATGCTGCCTCCGGTTCCGGCGCAGTAGGCAATATACTCCCAGAGAAAGGAGTCCGCCGGATACTGGTTCAGCGGATACATTTTCTGCAGTGCGGAAACGAGCGGGACGTTATCGATCAGAGCCGAGATGAATCCGACCAATAGGCCGATCAGTTCGAAGCTGCCGACGTTCCGTCCAAGCCAGACGGAGATCTGGCCAAGTGATCCTACGGCCTCCAATGCTGAAACGGCGAACAGTATGCCGAAAAAAAACAGGATACTAGGGCTATCGATTTGGCGCACCGCTTTCTTGACTGAAAGCTCGTCCCGTTCCGGCCTTTCCTTTTTCTTATGGATCAAGAAAGTGGCGATCCAGAGTACACCGACCCCAAGCAGCATGCCAGCGTAGGGAGGGAGGTGAGTAACAGCTTTAAAAATAGGAACGAAAAGTAATATTCCAACACCAAGGGAGAAGATGAGTTCGCGTCCATGAATAGATTTTTTTGCCTTCGCTGCAGCCGCTCCGGTTCTAGCCCCTTTCGGAATGATCAAGGTTGTCGCGAGCAGCGGAACGAGCAGGCAGACTAAACTTGGAACAAAGAGCGAACGCACGATGGCTGCGGCGCTCACTTGGCCGCCAATCCAGAGCATCGTTGTTGTCACATCGCCTATTGGTGACCAGGCGCCGCCGGCATTCGCCGCGATTACGATCATCCCGGCGAAAAAAAGCCTATCATTTCGATCGGGCAATTTCTTGCGAATTAAGGAGATCATCACGATCGTTGTCGTTAAATTGTCGAGTACGGCGGAGAGAAAAAAAGTAATCAAGGAGAGGAGCCAAAGAAGGCGCCGCTTGTTGGTGACTCGGATCCTTTCGGTAATGATCTCGAACCCGTCGTGCGCATCAATCAGCTCGACAATTACCATTGCGCCGAATAGGAAGAGCAATATGGCGGCTACTTCGCCAAAAGTGTGTTCGAGCTGAAGGGCAACCAACCGTTTATCGCTCTGAGCAAGAAAGTATATTGCCCAGGTCAAAGCACCGGTAATGAGTGCGACGACCGCTTTATTTATTTTGAGGAATTGCTCGAACGCGATTCCGATATATCCGGTAAAAAAGATTAGGGCAATGAACGTGGCGATCTTCATATAGTACCCAATTACGGTACTATGCCGCTAGTTGTGGGAACAACGCCCGATCTATGCTAAGAATAAGGACGTTCGAAATTTTTAATTCAATAATCTAGGCCGGAATCTCTTGAACATTAAAAAAGGTCCAGCGGTGCTCGCTATCGGTTCAGAACTGCTGGATGGTCGCGTTCATGAGTCAAATGCGCTTTTTGCGGCAAGGGCATTTGTTGATTACGGCCTGCCCCTCGCCGGCGTATCGCTCTGTGACGACGTTGAAAGTGAAATAATTGCCGCGCTTGATTTGCTCGTAAAAAGCTCCCCGGTAGTGATTATCTCGGGAGGACTTGGACCAACGACCGATGACCTAACACGCGAAGCGGTGGCGAGCTACTGTGGAGTGTCCCTCTATGAAGATGCGGATGCGCTTGCCGACATCAAAGCGATCTTCGAAAAACGCAAGCGCGACTTCAATCCGACGAACAAAAAGCAGGCGCTGTTCCCCGCCGGAGCTCAAATAATTAAAAATCCCGTCGGCACGGCGCCGGGCTTTTCAATTGAGGTCGAGCGCAACGGAAAACGCGCGCTATTGCTTGCGCTGCCGGGCGTCCCTTCAGAATTTATGCGCATGTTCACCGAGTCGGTGGTTCCGCAGATTTTACGGTATCTTGGGGAGATCGAAGCGCCCGATAAGCGTATAATCCGTACCTTTGGCTTGGCTGAATCGGAGATCGGCGGACGCATCGAGGCGTTAAAGCTCGATCCCTCGCTGGTTATTTCCTACCGGGCATATTTCCCTGAGATCCAAGTGAAGGTCTTAGATCCGAAGCGCAGTGGGTCGCTCAATGACGCAGCGCGGCGAATCGAGGCGACGCTTGGTAACGATCATGTGTTTGCGCGTTCATTTGAATTCTCATTCGAAGAGATAGTTTATAACGAATTAAGGAACGCGAAGGTCACATTAGCGCTTGCGGAGTCTTGCACGGGCGGATCCATCGGCGATTTGATGACCAATCCCGCCGGCGCTTCAGCGGTCTTTCTCGGAAGCGCGGTCGTGTATTCGAACGAAGCTAAAAGCGCTTTGATTGGGGTCCCGCAAGAGTTGATTCGAGAACACGGCGCCGTTAGCAGCCAGGTGGCTGAAGCTATGGCCCGCGGCGCGCGTAAAATGTACGGCTCGACTATTGCCTGCTCGGTTACTGGCATAGCCGGGCCTGATGGCGGCAGTGAAGCGAACCCAGTGGGCACATTCTATGTCGGACTCGCCGATGAGAACGAGACCGTGGTTTTTAAACTTTTCTTCCTCTCGTCGCGAAAAAATTTTAAGCGATATGTTGGGCACCTTGTGCTTGATATCGTGCGCCGCAAGGTGCTGGGTATATCACTCTCTCCCTATCAACGCGCATGAACTCAAAAGGCTCTTCGCATTCTGAACCGCTGCGCGTGCGCTGCTTGGCGTTGGCGCACGGCGGCGCGATGGTGTGCGAAATTATCGCCGGCGATCCTGCGCAGATTGGCAAGAAAGCTTTTGTTCCCGGCCTTATTCCTGGCGAGGTGGCAGAAATTGATGTCAGCGAGGATAAGGGGGCGTTCGTAACCGGCAGGGTGCGTGAGATCCTCGAAAGATCAGGAGAGCGTACGACACCTCCGTGCCCGGCCTTCGGACAGTGCGGCGGATGCGATTTGCAGTATCTTCCGATTGAGCGGCAGCGCCAATTGAAACGCGAAATGTTTGAGTCAACCCTTCAGCGACAAGCGAAACTGAAGCTCGATAACCCCGTTGCAATCTATGGCGCTGACCTCCCTGCCTATGGCTATCGCCGCCGCATAACGCTCCATTTGAATAAAAGCGGTGAACTCGGTTTTTATCGGGAGTCGAGCGGCGATGTCATTTCGTTTGATAAATGTCTGATTGCAAGCGCTGCGATAAATTCACTGTTGGCCAAAATTTATCCATTAGCGAAGACGATTTGTGCCGAAGTCTCCGGTATCACGCTCGAGGAGTTCAACACTCACGCGGTGCCTGTTTTTCACCTTCGCGAGAGAGTGACGGACTCGGCCCTTGCGGCGCTGGTTTCCCGTCTGCAAAAAGAATTCAAATTGGCGAAGATCTACTACCGCGGGAAATTGCAGTGTGAATGGCACGATAATCTATGCGCTGAAGAGGCGCTCGAGTTTTCGACACTCAGTCACTTCTCGCAAATTAACGAAATCGGAAATGGAGTGCTTCTTGACCGCGTCAGCGCGGCGCTCTGTAACGAAAAAGAAGTCACCGAATTTTACGCGGGTGCGGGTAATTTTACGCTGCCGCTGGCGCGTGTCGGAAAGTTGATCGATGCCGTTGAAGTTGATGAAAGATTAACTGAGCGAGGAGCTGCGATTGCGCGCCGTGAAAATTTAAAGAATGTTTCATTCGTTACCGCGAGCGTTGAGCGATTTATCGAACATTCGTGGCATACGGTTCGCTCGGCGGTGCTGCTCGATCCGCCGCGCAGCGGAGCGCGTGCTTTGTGCGAAGAGCTCAATGCGGGGCAGGTCTCAAAAATTGTTTATGTTAGCTGCGCTCTGCCGACGCTCGCCCGTGATTTGGCGATTTTAGTAAAGAACGGATTTTCTATTTCAAGTGTTGGCATCATTGATATGTTTTCCCAGACGCACCATGTCGAGAGCCTAACGGTGCTCGAAACCCCGCGCCTACGCTAAGTAATTGATTTGCTAGTGTAAATTAAAAAAAATCCTGAATTTATATTAGAATGGAGAGCATCTAAAGATTGTAAGGGGTTAGCCGCTATAGTCTAATAGTAGTAGCAGATGCGTTTGTTTGATTCATTTTTAAGGAGCGCGTGAAGGGCAAAAATAGGTCGCACCCTCAGGGGGTTGAGAAGCAGGCAGTCGTTTCGATCAAAAATTCAGATATCTTTCAGTCGCTTGTCGGCGAGCGAGACGCACAATTAAAGGTAATCGAACGTGAACTCGACGTACGTATCGGACGCGTACCCGAAGGTCTTTCAATTGCTGGACAAGACAGCGATGTCGATCTCGCCGTCGACTTACTGACCCAAGTGCGCAGCTTGCTCGAACAGGGTGAGCGAATTTTTCCTGGTGATATCGAGCGTTCGTTGAAAATGCTCTCCTCAAATCGTCACGTGCAGCTCGCCGATCTGTTTCGCGATCAGATTCGCGTATCGGGACGCAAATACAGCATCGTTCCGAAAACCTTCATGCAGAAGGCGTACCTCGATGCAATTAAAAATTTTGATTTGGTCTTTGGTATCGGCCCTGCCGGAACGGGAAAAACCTATCTCGCAATGGCCATGGCGGTTTCAGCGCTGCTAGAGAAAAAGGTTAAGCGTATCGTACTTTGCCGCCCTGCGGTTGAGGCGGGGGAAAAGCTCGGCTTCTTACCTGGTGATATGGCAGAGAAAGTTAATCCCTATCTGCGCCCGCTCTATGACGCGCTCTATGACATGGTGGACGTTGAGCGCGCTGAAGAGATGATTGAGAAAGGAGTAATCGAAGTTGCCCCGCTCGCATTCATGCGCGGCCGCACGCTTTCAAACGCGTTCGTAATTCTCGATGAAGGACAGAACACGACGCCGGTGCAGATGAAGATGCTCTTAACCAGAATTGGTTTTAACTCGAAATGTATCGTTACTGGTGATGCGACGCAGGTGGACCTGCCTCGCGGCTCCGTTTCGGGACTCGGTGATGCCGTCAATGCGCTTACGGGTGTTGAAGGGATCGAGATCATCCGTTTTTCGCAAGAAGATGTGGTACGTCATCCATTAGTATCGAGGATTGTTGCGGCGTATGATCGCCGCGATGGCCAAGGAAAATAAATGATCATGGGTATCCGCGACGAGGAGACGAGCAGCCGCTGGGTGCGGCAAATTGGTCTTTTGATGGCGCTCTTTCTCTCGCTCTCGGCCGAGTTTTTCTTCTATTCGTTTCTTCCGGTAACGGATCCGCTCGCCGGACTCGGCCGAGTGAGCTTCGTCTTTTTGACCTTGGCGGTAATTCACCGCTTCGCGCTCTCCTCGCTCCGTCAATACCGGCTGATTCCAAAGGATATCTTCTGTCTTTTCCTGTTACTCTTCGGCTCGATCGTTTTAATTTGGGTCGGAAATATTTTTGCGCTTGGACTGGCAAAATACGCAGAGTCGACACGCTACTTCGCTGACGTAAAGCCGGAATCATTTCTGTTTGCAATTCCATACGCTTCAGG
>CAYTAW010000100.1:0-10180 GCA_964435675.1 uncultured Bdellovibrionales bacterium | reverse complement strand
GGGTGTTAGTAAGCCGAAACGATTGTTCTTTAAACGATGATCGTGTTCGGCTGAGGCGTTGTAGAGTGAGCCAGAGGTGCTCTATGAGCAAAAAAAATGCCCAGTGCAATTGCACCGGGCACTTTCTCTGTTCGCCTGAACTAATTAAGCGCTTCTGCCGAAAGAGCTGTCGACTGATTGACTGCTTGGAGATTGATAGCCTTTCTCAGGCTGTCGCAATCAAGATCAAGAGCTTCACAGATAAAGCGGAAGGTGAGAGGAGCATCCGTCGGCTCATCATCCATAATCCAGAGGCGTGCGCTCTCTCTGAGATCTCCTTCGCCGCCGACGAAATCACTGATAGCGCGTTGAAGCACCGCAGCAAGAAGTCTCTTTTCAGGAACACTCGAACCGGCGGAAGGAACGTCTGAATTTGACCAGAACTTCATATCTCTTTTCTCTCTCTATTTTGCTAGTCGATTAATAAAACAACTCAATATCTGGAAACACACCGCTCACTTCTCTTCTGCGCACTTGGATTTAGAGAAGACACTTCCCGCAATCCCGTTGCCCAGGAGACATAAGCACCCTTATGAAATTCTAGAGTAAAAATGAGTACTCGAGATTTCCGCTCAAGGGGTCAATCTAATTTTTTTGTAAGGTCACTTTCGGGCCAAAGTTCGCTATAACTTTCTAGCGTAGCTTTGTTGCGAACCAATCACTTTATAAAGTCTAAGTGTGATTCAGCAGTACTTCTCTGTTAAGAGCCCGAACCTACGGTCTGTTTTCCCATAGAAAGCACGCAGTGTGCTTAGCTAATAATCGCTAAGCCTGGATACTCTCCCTGAGCCATTCTATGGCAAAACACCGCCAGAATAGTTCCGATTCTCTCAACTCAAAGCCGCCTAACTTCTCCGGGGAACGAATGCTCTCGTAAGATGCTCCATCTAACCTTACAGCTAACAAACCGCTTGTAAGAAGATAACCTAAAAAAAACTGTTTGGTATTTGAGCACACATGCCCCAGGTGCCCGGAAGGCGCCTCACAAAGTGACAATACTGCACCAGACCCCCCGAAGCAACAAAAATCGTCTTGTCACAAAGTTTTTTTTAGCGGGTGAAAAATATGCCGATCTTCAGCTAGTTAGTGTCTGAACTTTTACGGATAAAATTGATTAAAAGACTCCATTTCTCCCCAAGATTTCCGCCTCTGTTGAGGGAACATTTCTGTTAGTGCGCGGCTAGCAAGATAATCAGGTGGTTAATCGTTGTGATTAGATGCTTACGCTTATCGCGTCGCTCTTCCTTGAGCCAGTGAACTGATTCGGCGGCCGCTTTACGGTCATTCTCAAGCTGATTGTAGCGCTCGAAAATTTCACGACTCTGCTCTTTTATCTGCGCCAGCTGCTCCACAAATACTCTGTGCGCATCATCTCCCGCCACGCGCACTCGTCCGCCGACTCTTTCAAGTTCTGAGCGTAAATCTACCAAACTTTCCAGGCCATCGCGTATGTCGGCGATCATCGGCAAACCGGCAAGCACGCCCGATTGGTAAAAGATGATCTCGCCGCGATGCGGATTCGCCCTTAACGTCAGCGAAAAAAGTTCGTTCAGGTCGCCTTCGATCAAGTCGTAGCGTATATGCAGCAGCGAGCGTTCCTCGAGTATCCGCTTTTGCTCAGCGGCGGATTTGGAAATGCTGCTGATGATTTTTTGGTGCTCTTGAAGATGATCGCTCAAAAGGCGCTGGATATTTACCAGCTCTTCGGCAAGACCGCCCGTGAACGAGTGTCTAGATAAAAAGGCGCGGCTAATTTCGGTGATGGCGACGCGGATCTCGGCGCGATTCTCGGCAATGAGCGCGCTGCGCAGTGTCAGTGCTACGCGGATGAGTTCTTCGCGCTGTTCTGCTGCTGACGTGGGTTCACCGAATATTCCGAGAAACTCCCGCTCGCGCCTGGTATGGTCGAGGTATTCGAGCGTGCGCTCGACGCTCTCGATCGAGGAGGTTTTTAAAACTTCCTCAAGTGTATCAATCCCCGCAGTGTGAAGAACAAGTCCGCGAAAACAGTTAAGCAAGTCGAAAATAAAAATTGAGCAAGCCGCCGAGAGCACGAGCGCGAGCAGAGCCGAGGATGGGATTTTAACTGGCGGGGACAATGAAGGCAGAGGCGAAATCATGCTCTACATTAATAGCGCGCTTACACTGTATGCGACAGCGGGGAACTAGTGGAGCGTTGTGACGGTTTTAAGGTGCTGCGGTACGGACTTGTTTGCAATGATCTGCGATTTGTCTCAAAATGAGCGCAGAGGAGTGGCATGAGCGCAGAATTAAACGCAATTCGCAAAGAGTTCCCGGTTTTCGAGGGCGATAGTGCCCAGCGTCTTGGCTATCTGGACAGCGCTGCTAGTGCGCAAAAACCGCGTCAGGTAATTGACCGCATGAGCGAATTCATGTCGCATGAATACGCGAATATTGCGCGCGGCGCTTACCAGCTCAGCGCGCACGCGTCAGAAGCGTATGAAGGAACACGTGAGAAAGTTGCGCGTTTTATTGGCGCCCCAGATAGCGCTGAAGTGATCTTTACGCGCGGCACGACCGAGAGCCTAAATCTTGTCTCGGCGTCGCTCGCTGAAACGCTGAATGGTGGCGATGGAATAGTGCTTTCACTACTCGAGCATCACAGCAATATTGTTCCATGGCAGCTCGCCGAGGCACGGCGCGGCCTTAAGGTTTATTTCTCACCGCTTACGGCACACGCCGGATTAGATTATGGGAAGCTCTATGAGTTAATCGAGCGCGTTAAGCCGCGTGTTGTATCAATTACTCATTTATCGAATGCGTTTGGCACTCCAGTTAGAATCTCTGAAGTTGCCGCAGTGGCACACCGAGCGGGCGCGGTACTTGTCGTCGATTGCGCCCAATCGATCGTGCACCAACGCATTAACGTGGCTCAGCTTGGCGCTGATTTTATCGCTTTTTCGGGTCATAAATTGTACGGTCCTTCAGGAGTCGGTGTCCTTTGGGGGCGGCGGGAACTTCTTGAAAAACTTCCACCGTACCAGGGCGGCGGCGGAATGATCGGCTATGTGTCGACCGAGGGTACGACGTGGGCCGCGCTTCCGCAGCGATTCGAGGCGGGCACCCCGGCAATTGCCGAGGTCGTCGGACTCGGCGCCGCAATAGATTTCGTAAACTCAATTGGTGCCGATCGCATTGCCGCACATGAGGCGGAAATGTTTGACTATGCCTGGAATACGTTGAAAAAAATTCCTGGAGTCACGCTTTACGGACCGCGTAACGCCGGCGAGCAGCAGCTTTCGATCATAAGCTTTTCCGTGGACGGAATTCATCCGCACGATTTAGCCACCGTTCTTGATCAGCATCAAGTGCAGATACGCGCCGGTCATCACTGTGCAATGCCGGCGCTCTCGGCGCTTGGTCTTCCGGCGACGGCGCGAATTAGCTTTGGCGTTTACTCGCAGCCGCAAGATATCGATCAACTTGCGGCTGGAGTGAAAGCGGCGCAAAAACTTTTCTCGTAGTTTTTTCCTTACGCAGCTATGCGAATTCCCGCTTGGGTGGTTATCGATGTTGATACCGCGGCAGCGGCATCTGCGCTGACTCCAGCATCTGCGCTAAGCAACTTACGCTGCGCCGCTTCAAAGGCGTCGAGCTTCTCTCCGATGAGCTTTTTGGTCTCTTCTATTCCGGACTGTACACCGTCGAACTGGAAAGCACCGACTAATTCGAGCGTGCCCGCCGCATCGCGATAGCCCTCTTCGACGCCACGGCGCGCCGCGGCCATGAATCGATCCAGCGCCTCGTCAGGGGCGAGTTCGGGATTGCTTTTCAGGTAGCTCGCGTAAAATGCGGTAATAGAGTCGGCGACGCGGCTTGCGGTCTTGTCGGGCGTATAGTCGTCTGGGTCGAGGCTTTCGATGCCGTTCGGCACTTTGTCTTTGAGCAGTTCGTTGAGCTTCTGAAGAATTTGATCTGCGGTTACGGCGATGCCTTGGGTCAATCGATCTATATCGATTACCGATGAATCCGAGGAACTCTCCGGCGTGTCGAGCGAAGTCTGCAGCACTAACGCATCTTGCGTATACTGTGATTGCAGGGCTGAATTTGAATAAGAATAAGAGGATGCCGCGCTTGCAGCTGATACTGAGTTTTCCATTTCTCGCACTCCTTGTGTAAAGTTTCCTACCACCTATAGCTTCGACATGATTTTCCGGATCTTTACTTCTTTCTGTATATCTATATGAAAATACATGATAAAACGGGCGCATGGCGTTAACGCGCATCGATTGTCAGATCTACCGGAATAACCAGAGTGCAGGGGAAAGCTCGCTCTACGCAGTCTTGAATCCGACGCGCGAACCGGGAACGTTGGTCGCCGTTGGAACAATTGCGGCGAGGGAGAATTTGGGCGGCCAGGTCGCCTGCAAACTAGCGCTCGAGCACTTTGTAGAGGCGGTGCTTGATGCCGCGCCCGATCTCACACGTTCATTGTCGATCGAAGAGTCGGAGAATCGGTCGATTGCTGTGGTTGAGGAGGCGTTCCGCCGCGCCAATAGCTCGGTCTATGAGTTCGGACACAAGCTGGCAGCCGGTGGGCGCATGGCATCTTCGCTGATCGGATTTTACATTCGTGAGCGTGTGGTTGCGGTCGGGCGCGCGGGCAATGTCAGCTCGTACCTTCTTCGCGGGAGTGAAGTGTGTCCGTTCTTCAACGATGCTGGGGGCGCCGAGCGTCATTCCGGATTTGTCGGCGAGAATTCTGTGGTAACGGTTGAATTATCTTCGATTGAGCTGCGCGCGCACGATATTGTGATTGCGTTTCCGACGCTACTTTCCGATGCGCAGCGCGGCACTCTGGCGCAGATTGCATTTCGAGCGCAGGTTTCCAGCAAGATCGATGCCGCTGAATTAAGTCGCGCGATTTACGGCGATCAAAAACCTCTGCCGTTTGTGCTGCAGGCGCAGCTTGGTCCCGAAGTTATCTATCTCAATAAAGCGATGGGCCTTGGATTTGTCGGGAATGCGGCCGTTGCCGATTCACATCCCGCCAAAAAGGTTAGTGATCTTGGATAAACGGTTTTTTAGCCTCGATAGTTTATATTGACTTTATCATGTGGGAATGTAACCGTTTCGCCGGGGAGATTTGCGTATGGCATGGTGGGCTTGGATCGTAGTTGGTTTGGCATTGTTGGTGCTTGAACTCGCTGTTCCAAGCGGGTTTTTCCTAATCTTTTTCGGCGCTAGCGCGCTGATTCTTGGCGCACTAACGCTTTTCATTTTGGATATTCCCGCCTGGCTCCAATGGATCGCATTCTCCGGTCTGTCGCTGCTCCTTCTCTTATTGTTCCGCCAAAAAGTCGTCGCAGCTTTTGATTCCGGGAAAGGCGATGTGGTCGATTCGCTTGTGCAGCAGCAGGTATCCGTTACTGAAGCTATGAGCCCGGGAGCACAGGGATCGGTTACATTACGCGGCTCGCCCTGGCGTGCGGTGAATGTCGGAACAGCCGCGCTCGCCGTGGGCGATCGCTGTACGGTTGTTGCTGTTGAGGGATTAACGCTGAAAGTCAGCACTTCTGCGTAACTGAAAATTCAGTATTAGGAACTATCGGGAATGATTCCTTTGGTGATTGCCGGGCTCGTAATGCTGTTGGCCATCGTGAGAGCATCGATAATCGTTTCGCCCCATTCACAATACGATATCGAAAGGGGAAGGGTGCATCGTTGGACTGCGAATCCACGAAAAATTAAAGAGCTTCGACGAGGAGGTCGTGTGCTCGAAGGATTGAAACTTTAAGACGATTTACAGTTAGAAAAATTAGCTAAGGAGATGCATATGAGCTTAACGTTGATTCCGGTATTGATCACAGTTTTTATTTTGGTGACGGTCTTGAAGACCGCCGTTATCGTGCCACAGCAAAATGGATACGTGGTCGAGCGTTTTGGGAAATACCGTGCCACGCTGACTGCCGGCGTCCATATTCTTTTGCCGTTCTTTGACGTGATTCGCTACCGCCATTCGCTCAAAGAGTCTGCGATTGATATTCCCGAACAAATTTGTATAACCAAGGATAACGTTCAAGTAGGCGTTGACGGCGTTATTTATCTGAAAGTTCTCGATGCTCAGCGTGCTTCCTATGGAATCGATAATTACCTATTTGCGATTACGCAACTTGCTCAGACGGCGCTGCGCAGTGAAATTGGGAAAATAGATCTCGATCGCACGTTCGAAGAGCGCGGGCATATTAACACGAGCGTGGTCAATGAACTTGATAAAGCCTCCGAGCCGTGGGGCATCAAAGTGCTGCGTTATGAGATCAAAAATATCACCCCTCCGCAGGACGTCATTGCCGCAATGGAAAAACAGATGCGCGCGGAGCGAGAAAAGCGCGCCGTGATTCTAAATTCTGAAGGTGCGCGCGACGCGGCCATCAATGCCGCAGAAGGTGAAAAGCAGCAGGTTATTAAGGCTTCGGAAGCGAAGAAACAGCAGCAGATAAACGAGGCTGAGGGCCAGGCGGCGGCCATTTATTCGGTTGCACAGGCGACTGCCCAGGGTATTAAGGAGGTCGCGGCGTCGCTTAAAGCAGAGGGCGGGCAACAGGCGCTTGAGCTGCGGGTCGCCGAGCAGTATATCGAGCAATTCGGGAAGCTAGCAAAAGCCGGCAATACGCTGATTCTGCCTGCAAACCTGGGCGATGTCGCTTCGATGATCGCTACGGCGATGAAGAGCGTCTCGTCGGCCAAGTAGACGCGAGGGAACGCCATGGCTAGCTTCGATGTCGTATCTGAGGTCAATTCGTCGGAGGTAAAAAACGCGGTCGATCAAGCCTCAAAGGAAATTGGTCAGCGTTATGATTTCCGTGGGAGTAAATCGTCGCTTGAATTGAATGGGCTCGTTCTAACTATTATCGGTGACGATAAGAGCCGTCTGAGTGCCATTCAAGAGATTCTCAAGCAGCGGTTCGCTAAGCGCGGCGTTAGCTTGAAGAGTCTCGAATGGAAGGAGCCAGAACCTGCGAGCGGCGATACGTTGCGACAGATTGTGACGATCAAGGAAGGGTTGACGCCGGATGAGATAAAGCGCCTGAATAAGCTGATTAAAGAGATGAAAACCAAGGTGAGCAGTCAAGCCCAGGGTAATCAGCTGCGCGTCACCGGGAAAAGCCGTGACGATCTTCAGGAAGTTATTCAGCGCCTTAAATCGCAGGTTACCGATATCGAACTGCAGTTCACTAATTACCGCGATTAGCGTGGAAGAAGCGATGTCAGCAGCGATTGCTGTGAATTGAGCTGCCCAATTAATCCTTCGAGCCGTGAATACTGATTGGTTAGTGCCTGTTCACGCTGACTCAGTGTCTTTTCGACATCGGCTATATTTCTATTCAATGCGCTGATAGCGTTCGAATTTGCGTTGATGGCTGTGTCAATGAGGCCGTTAAACCGGGTGAACTGAGCGACTATGCCGTCGACGGCGCCTAATGATTCAGCAAGATCCGAAAGAATCGTCTCGCCGCTGGCTGGGTCGCTATTCAATCCATCGACGAAGGTATCACTATCAAAGGCGAGGGTGCCGTCGCGCTGCGTGGTCACGCCGAGATCGGCGAGCGTATTGATGATGCCGCCGCTGATAGAGGCGTTAGTCAGTGCGTTGCGCAGCGCGCTGAGTGTGTTTTCATCGATCGAAGTGTTCGAGAGCGTGCCAAAGATATTTTTTGTTTGACCGTTCGACTCCTGTTCCTGTGTAATTCGATCTTTGTCAGAAATGTAGGTGACAATTTCGTTATAAGCATCGACAAGCGATTGTATCGCATCGGCTGTTCCGGAGGCGTCCGACGTTACGGTAACCTGGCTGGTCCCCAGAGACTGAATGCTCAGAGTAACGCCGGCAATCACATCGGATACTATATTGGAAGAGCGCGTAATGGTGCCACTCACCCCGGAGACCGTGAAGGTTGCGTCGGTTGCTTGCGAGACTGTCGCCGTCTGAAGCGCACCGCTTCCCGCAGCTAACTCACTTCCAATACTGGTTTGGGTAATAGTGCCGGCGCTCGTCCCCTCGCTATTTGAATTAATAACGATCGCGTACGAAGGGGAAGAGCTCGTTCCCACGTTTACCAGAGAGGCGCTTGCTGCAGCACTTTGTGAATTAAACTGGGTGACGAAATCTTCGGCTGTAGTCGAACTGGTCAGCACGACGGATACCGTTTCTGCTCCCGCACCGCTTCCAATGGAGTACGTCACTGTGCGGTTTGCCGCTGCAGCGCCGTTATTGATTGATGAATTGATTACCGTGCTTGTATCGGCAAAGCGATCATCATAAGAATATGTTGCCGACTTTGCGCGCTGCGTGACGGTCAAATTATATGTTCCGTTTTGCGCGCTGTTGCTGGCTTCGGCCGTAATCACCGTTTCATCGCTTGACGTGCTCTGCTTTCGGATACCTCCACCATTGAGCGATCTGAATTGCTGCGCCGCGTCGCTCAAGTTATTTAGCAACGTTTTAAGCTGTGAAAATGAATCATTAGTGTCTTGATATTCGGTGCGCCGAGTTTCAAGCGGGGTGATTCGCGAAGCGCGCTGTTGGTCGAGATATGCCTTGATTAAGCCTGCGGTATCGATACCGGAGGCGATACCGGAAAAATTTATCAGCGCCATAAACCTCCTGTCTCACCTCTTCAAAAAAATGGAAGAGGCTATTTCCTTCGCCGCATCTCGCCATTGATAGGCGGAACGAAATGCTGCTAAGAGAAAGAATCGACGCAAAACTTGCAACCTTTAAAATATTCTCCAATTACCAAGTTAAATTAACCGGTTGCTCCGCCTCATTCCCCAATCCCCTGGTACACCCCAACTTTTCAAGCACCACACCCTAAACATAAACTTGGTGCAGCCCAACATTTTTGGACAACTATTTCGGATATTCGGCGAACAAATTAGGTGAGGAGGGTGTGTCCATGGGCCGCCGGCGGCGCAAGATTGAATCCAAACAGTGCTACGAGGTGTGCTTTCGCGCCAAGGAAGGCTTGCCGCTGGTTGCCTACCACTGCATTAACCTAATCATCGGCGCAATACTCGCCCGTGCTCAGCGCGACAATAAGGTAACGATCTGTCATGACATCTGGAACGGCTCCCATGCCCATCTAATTCTTGTTCCGTACGATGCCGAGAAATTCTTCAGATTCCTTTCGGAAGTACAAAAGCAGATCACCGAGGCGATCAAGCGCCTTCTCGGTATTGATTATCTGAATCTTTGGGAAGGTGAGCCAATGGTAGCGCAAGTACTCGACCTAAATGCTGCAATCGAGCGCCTCTCATACCTTTATGCCAATCCTGCCCAGGATGACTTGGTTGATGGAATTGAGAAGTTTCCAGGCTTTTCATCTTGGAGCGACTTTGAGGCCTCCGGCAATGTTGTTGAGGCCGAGGTAGTTAGGAAATACCCGTGGATCCGCCGGCCGAGTATCCCGCAACTCGACTTTCCGATCCTGACAAAAGAGCAGGATATTAAGGTAGTCCGGCATCTACTGAAACAAAACAATAAAATCCATACTTTGAGCAGAAGGCCTAACTGGTGGATGAAAAGCTTCGGAATATCAACCGACGAAGAGGCGGCGGCGATTAATCAGAGAGTTTTGGAGCGCTTAAGAAAGAGAGAGGAGGCTGCCCGTACAAAAAGGAAGAAAGAGGGTAGGGCGGTGATGGGTGTTGAGCGCATGACTTCTCAGCAGATTCTTAAGCCTCACAAGCCAAAGAGGCGGGAGAGAAAGATCTTTTGCCTCTCCTCTGTTAAGAAGCTGAGGGTCGCGTTTATCGCGCAATTTAAAATATTCTGTAAACAGTGTCGCGAGTGTTATCAGCGCGCTCGAGATGGTGAAACTTTAGTTGAGTGGCCGCCGGGGGCGTTTCGACCTCCGATTAGGCCTCTGTATAATATTCTGCCATCTACGGAAGCAGGCCATTTCGCTTACTTGTAGAGATGCTAACGGGTACTTTTTCTGGCTTGCGGGGAAAGTGTAGGTGCAGGTCACATTCTCGCTTTAAATCGTGTAAAAATTTGTAAATTTGATTCGCTTCTAGATTTGGGGCGTTGAAAATTTGGGGGAACGGGGAGGCGGTAGGGTTACCTTGCCTCGATAGGTACTTGTTTGAAAGTGGATAAAAATTGTTGGGGTGGACC
>CAYTAW010000099.1:7511-10185 GCA_964435675.1 uncultured Bdellovibrionales bacterium | reverse complement strand
GTGTATAAATTCATCACGAATCCAGAATAAGTTTTCATCGAGCTGCGAGCGTAGGTCTCGCAGGGGATTCAATCCGGCGTGCACGAGAACATAGTTCGGAGTGATAATGTAACTTTCAAGGTTTAGAAAAAAACTGTAGTGGTGCGCTGGCAAAAGCGTAACCACCTCTTCCGGTGAAGACAGCGGATCGATGCCGTAGCTCATCAGAGTCTGCGCGCCGCCGTTTATCAAGAAGGACTCACCGAGCAATCCCGGCAAACCAAGAAAGCCCAGAAACATGTCCTCATGATTGCCGCGCAAAAAAACGGTATTAACATGAAACGTCTGAAATTCCATCAGCCGATCGATTACCCCCTTCGAATCGATGCCGCGGTCGATGTAATCCCCAATGAATACCACTAAATCACTCGGGGTAAGATTCTGTGTTTTCTGAAGATGATCGAGCATGATGCGCAGTTCGATCACGCACCCGTGTATGTCTCCAATAGCGTAGATGCGCGGCGGAGCATCAGGAAACTCGCGGAACTTGCTCATTGGCTTACTCCAGCCGCAGCAGCTATGCGCGCATCACATATCATCAATCTCAGTACCCTTACTTTTCGCTACGCCGCGAACTTAGTCTTTGATTTTCAGAACTGCAAGAAACGCGTCTTGAGAGATTGCAACCTTTCCGACCTGCTTCATGCGCTTCTTGCCCTCTTTCTGCTTCTCAAGCAGCTTTCGCTTGCGTGTAATATCACCACCGTAACATTTTGCGGTTACATTCTTGCGCAGCGCTTTGACTGTCGATCGAGCAATGATTCTCGATCCAACCGCAGCCTGTATGGCAATGTCATACATCTGGCGATCGAGAAGCTCCTTGAGCTTCTCCGTCAATTCGCGGCCTTTGGTAAACGCCTTGTCGCGATGGATTATTATGCTTAAAGGGTCGACATTATCACCATTTAACTTAATTTCTAACTTCACAAGGTCGGCCGGCTCATATCCTTTGACCTCATAGTCGAAGGAAGCGTACCCTTTGGTGCAACCCTTCAATTTATCTTGAAAATCCAGAACAATTTCATTCAACGGAATTTCATAAATTAATACCGCGCGGTGACTGCCGTGAAACGCCATGCTAATTTGGCGGCCGCGCTTTTCTTCGCATAATTTCAATACATTGCCAATGAATTCTTTAGGGCAATGCACGGTCGCGGTGACGATTGGTTCTTCGATGAATTCGATTTCGCCCACCGGTGGCATGCGCGTCGGGTTATCCACCATTACCGTTGTTCCATTGGTTAAAACAACGCGAAAAACTACACTCGGCGCCGTGGTGATGAGATCGAGTTCGAATTCACGCTCGAGACGCTCCTGAATAATCTCCATGTGCAGTAGCCCAAGATATCCGCAGCGGAATCCAAAGCCGAGCGCCGCAGAACTCTCCGGTTCATAAACCAGGGATGCGTCGTTCAAGGCGAGCTTCTCAAGTGCCGTGCGCAAATTCTGGAAGTCATCGCCGTCAACCGGAAAAAGTCCGCCGAAAACCATCGGCTTTACTTCCTTGAATCCGGGCAACGGCTCAACCTCGGCATTCTTTTCGAGCACCACCGTATCGCCGATCTTTACGTCACGTATATTTTTAATCGAGGCGGAAAAATAACCGACCTGCCCGCTCGAAAGCTCGCCGACTTCCACAGAATGCGGCGTGAATACGCCGAGCTTGTATATCTCGTAAACCGCCCCTGTCCGACAGAACTTGATCTTCGTGTTTGGCTTGAGCACGCCGTCGAACACGCGCACCTGAACGACGACGCCCAGATACGAATCGAACCATGAGTCATAGATCAACGCGCGCAGTGGCGCATCGGCGCTGCCGCGCGTCGGCGGCGGAACCTTCTGAACGATAGACTCGACCAGATCTTCGATACCAATGCCGGTTTTTGCGCTCACCAGCAGCGCGTCCTGAGCGCCAATACCGATGATGTCTTCAATCTCATTCTTAATTCGCGCCGGATCCGCCGTCGGCAGATCGACTTTATTAAGCACCGGAACTATTTCGAGGCTGTTATCAATCGCCATGTATACATTAGAGAGCGTTTGCGCCTCGACGCCTTGCGACGCGTCGACAACCAGAAGCGCGCCTTCACACGCCGAGAGTGACCGTGATACTTCGTAATGGAAATCGACATGCCCCGGCGTATCGATCAAATTAAGCTGATACGTCTGACCGTCGCGCGCTTTGTACGTCAAGCGAACCGTCTGCGCTTTGATCGTGATGCCGCGCTCACGCTCCAAGTCGAGCTTATCGAGAAACTGCTCCTGCATTTCGCGGGCCTGCAGCGCACCTGTGAACTCGAGAATACGGTCGGCTAGCGTCGACTTCCCGTGATCAATGTGAGCAATGATGCTGAAATTTCTAATTTTACTCCGATCCATCAACTCTCAGATCGGAACCAATCCGACGTCTCCTGACAGCCCGTCTCGAGCGTAATTTCCGGCTTCCATGAAAATGCCTTAAGCGCGGCAGCGGCATCGATGCAACTGCGCATCTGTTCGCCCGCCTTCCCCTCGCCGTAACTAGCTTTGGTTGTTTTGCCCAGCGCTTTTACAATCATCGAATAGAGCGTATTAACTGATGTCTCACGGCCGGTGCCGATATCGGAGCCGTCGAAACCATCAGCCACGATCCGGA
>CAYTAW010000099.1:0-7501 GCA_964435675.1 uncultured Bdellovibrionales bacterium | reverse complement strand
ATATATTCCCTGGACGCGATCAATCGCGACCCGCTCGACTGCGCGGGCGACATCTTTAACATACACAAAATCGCGCGTTTGCTCACCAGTGCCGTTGATGATTGGCGTTTCTCCCGCGATTAGCTTTTTATTGAAAATCGCCACAACGCCCGCCTCACCATGCGGATTTTGGCGGGGACCATACACATTTCCTAGTCGAAGCGCCGCATGCTTCAGACCGAGCTCTCTACTCCAGAATTCCAAATACATTTCGCCAACGCGCTTTGCGAGACCGTAAATACTTGTCGGTTTGAGAGCATGCTGTTCATCCGCAGGGAACGAATCCTGCTCACCGTAAATAGCTCCACCGGTAGAGAGAAAAACAACAAACGGTAGCGCTCCGGGATTGAACGATTGCAGGATGTTCACCAATCCAACCACATTGACATCTGCGTCAAAGGTCGGATCTTCCATGCTCATGCGCACCGACATTTGTGCTGCCGTATGTACAAGAATATCCGGTGCCGCCCTGCGCAGCACCTCTCGGATCTCTTTATCGCGAATATCCATTTCGATGAATTCGGCGCCCGGAAAAAGGTTCGCCTTCGTGCCCGAGCTGAGATTATCAATGACCGTGACCGAATGACCGCTTACCAAGAAACGCTCTACAATGTGCGAACCGATAAATCCTGCCCCGCCTGTGACTACAATTCGTGCCATACGTTTTTCCTCGATTTATTCCGCTTCCACACACACAGTAAGATCAGATCGCTCGCGCTGATACTGAATCGCGTGCCCGAATATATAGGTGCACACCGGAACGCCGAGAATAAGACCCCATACATGAAACATTTTTCCGCCAATAGTGAGTATGATCAACACCACCACCGGGTTCATCCGCATGTGATGTCCGTATATGCGCGGATTCAAAATATAGGTCTCAATCATATGGGCGACGATAATAGTGACCACGGCTCCGACGGCGAGCATCAGCCCCCCTTCTTGCAGGGCGACCAGGCAGATCGGTATCGAACTAATAATCACTCCCGCGACTGGCACGAAGCTGCAGCAAAATACGATTAACGAGAGGAATGCCAACTTCGAAGCGAGCCCGAGTATCAACAAACCGATCCCCGTAAGAAACGTATTCAGCAGCGCAATGAACAATTGCGCTTCGAGCGCCTTACCCATTACGCGAGCGAAGTTCCCGATTGATGGCGCGACTTCGTCATAAATGAAACTAATCTTCGTATTCTTCAAACTGCGCGCGCTCGCCGTCAACGACGGGAGATCGAGTACTATCAGGAACGAAAAGAGAAGGGAAAGGAAAAAGGACGAACCGATGCCCGCCAAATACGCGCCCAGGTTTCTGACCGTATCGAGCGTATGGTAGAGGTTCGACGCACCCTGCTCGCCGCTGCCCACATTAAGCAAGCGATGCATGAGAATACCGGTCGGCGATCTGGAAAAATCCTGCTTCGCATCGGCGCTCTGAGCCGTGTCGCCCGAAAGCGGCGGCTCGTCGATGTCGGGAAGAAGCTGACCCAGCGTTGGATAGTCACGACTGAATCGCCGCAACTCGAGATCGGTCGCCTCAAAATAACTCGGCAGCTTTTCGACAAACGCGTAGAATTCCTGACGCACCTGCGGAAGAAGATATGAACCCAGCGCCGATAAAATTCCAAGCAACGCAATGCCGACAATAAATACGCGGATGGTGCGGCTCGCCACAACACGCTTCAGGCGGTTAACGGCGCTTGACTGGATGTAAGCAAAAACAAAAGTGAGGAATATCAGTAATGAGAAAGACTTTAGCAAGTAAAGAATGCCGAAAAAAGTCAACCAAACAATGATGCGTATCGAAATAGCTAATATTCGATCAACATTCAGTTCGGGAAAGGACGAAAGCTGATCATGTCTGCTCATAGGGGGCTACGCCTTCCCGTTCTCAGCGAGGCGCCTCTCGAAATCGGCGATCGTTTTTTCCAGTCCCTGCTTGAGCGGTACCTGCGGCTTCCAGCCAAGCTCTCTTTCCGCCAATGAAATGTCCGGCTTGCGGCGCATCGGATCGTCTTGTGGCAATGGCTTGTATACGAGCTTCGATTTCGAGCCTACGAGCTCAATAATTAATGATGCGAGCTCTCGAATCGTCATCTCGTTCGGGTTGCCGAGGTTGACCGGCCCGTGGAATCCTTTTTTGTTGAGCGATCGCATCAACCCGTCGACTAAATCGTCGACATAGCAAAATGAACGCGTCTGCTGCCCTTCGCCGTAAACGGTGATGTCGTGCCCTTGCAGTGCCTGCACGATGAAGTTCGAGACCACCCGCCCGTCATCGAACAACATGCGCGGTCCATAGGTATTAAAAATACGAACTATTGTAGTATCCACCCGGCTTTGTGTGCGGTAGTTCTCGGTCAATGTTTCAGCGACGCGCTTTCCTTCGTCATAACAGCTGCGCGGCCCGATCGGATTGACATTCCCCCAATACGATTCCTTTTGCGGATGCTCGAGCGGATCGCCATAAATCTCAGAAGTGGAAGCGAGCAAAATCGACGCATTCAAGCGCTTGCACAAACCAAGCATGTGAATCGTGCCCATCACGTTCGTCTTGATCGTTTTAACCGGATTGTTCTGGTAATGAATCGGGGAAGCTGGACACGCCAGATGGTACACTTGATCACATTCAATCAAGAGCGGCTGAGTCACGTCATGACGAATGAATTCAAAGCGCGGGTTATCGCGATTCTGGACGAAGTTCGCCTTGCGGCCCGTGTAGAGATTGTCGACTACCACGATGTCATGGCCCTCGTTTAGGAGCCTATCAACCAGGTGAGATCCGATAAATCCCGCACCCCCCGTAACCACAATTCTCGACATAGATATTCCTTGTGTTCCCTTACCAAACCGCCTTTGAGCAGACTGCCAGTATTAACAGACTGCCAGTATTAACAGACTGGTGGTCGGCCAATCGGATAATACGTAAAGCCCTCAGCGCGCATAACCTTACGCTCAAAAATATTGCGGCCATCGAAAATCAAATGGCTCTTCATCAGCGTCTTCATACGCGGCATATTAGGCTGACGAAATGAGTTCCATTCTGTGCACACAACAAGTGCATCGGCGCCATTCAGGGCGTCGTAATTAGTCGCCGTATAGGTAACGCCCAATCGCTCGCCGAATTTCGCGCGGAATGTTTCCGCCGCTTCCGGATCATACAGTTGAATTTTTGCGCCGCGCTGCAGCAGCTCTTCACAAACCACCAATGCCGGCGCTTCGCGGACATCGTCGGTCTTAGGCTTGAATGCCAATCCCCAGATAGCGAATGTCATGCCCTGGAAGGTATCGGTCTTGAAGTGCTCAAGCATTTTTTGCACGATTACTTTCTTCTGGCGGAAGTTAGCCTCTTCAACAGCGACCGAAACTTTGAGTTCGACGCCATTGTCTTTACCGGTGCGAATCAACGCCTGCACGTCTTTTGGGAAGCACGAGCCGCCGTAGCCGATGCCCGGGAACAGGAACGGCATTCCGATGCGCGAATCTGTTCCGATGCCAAGGCGAACAGAGTTAATGTCGGCGCCTACGCGCTCACAGAGCAGCGCTATCTCATTCATGAAAGAAATGCGCGTCGCGAGCATTGCATTGGCCGCATACTTCGTCATTTCCGCCGAAGGAACATCCATAACGAGAATCGGGTTGTTGGTGCGCACAAACGGCGCGTACAGATTCTTCATTGCCTCCGCGGCCTCTTCCGAATCGACGCCGATAACAACGCGGTCGGGTTTCATGAAGTCGTCAATCGCGGCACCCTCTTTCAAGAATTCAGGATTGCTTACCACATGCACAGGAAATTTGCTGACCGCTTCAATCGCTGCACGTACTTTCTTCGCGGTCCCCACCGGAACCGTCGACTTATCAACGACAATCTTCGGCCCGTTCATGTTTTGGCCAATACCACGCGCGACTGCCAACACATGGGTAAGGTCGGCTGAGCCGTCTTCGTCTTGCGGCGTACCGACCGCAATAAAGATAACCTCCGAGGCTTCGACACCCTCTTTAAGAGACGTCGTAAACTTTAGGCGGCCGGACTGCAAATTACGCTTGAATAAATCGTCCAACCCTGGTTCGTAAATCGGCACCTCGCCCTTTTTAAGACGCTCAACTTTTTTCTCGTCGATATCGACGCAGATGACGTCATTTCCGGTTTCCGCAAAGCACGCTCCGGCTACCAAACCGACATATCCTGAACCAACCACTGCTATATTCATAAACGTTCACCCGCTAACATGCGTTCTTATCCTTTAAGCCCCGTAAGAGAGTAAGCAATATAATTTTGAAGTCAAGGAGCAGCGACCAATTCTCTATATAATAAAGGTCGAATTCTATTCGCTTATCTATCGAGGAATCACCACGCCAGCCGTTTACTTGCGCCCAGCCCGTCATGCCCGCCGGCACCTTGTGACGAAGCATATAACGCGGAATATGCCGGCGGAATTCCTGGATGAACACGGGGCGCTCCGGACGGGGCCCGACGATCGACATATCGCCCAATAGCACATTCACCAGCTGTGGCAATTCATCGAGGCTATACAAGCGCATGAACCTCCCAACCGGCGTTACGCGATTGTCGCCACGCTGCGACCAGCGCGGGCCCTCTTTTTCCGCGTCGGTGTACATCGTGCGAAATTTGTAGATTGTAAACGGCGATCCATCGACACTAATGCGCTCCTGTTTGTAAAATACTGGGCCGCGCGAAGTGAGCTTAACAAGAAGCGCGCAGAGAACGAGGAACGGCGATAGAAAAATCAACGCTATGAGGGAGATTCCGAAATCGACCACGCGCTTGAGCAAACGATCGACGCCGTCAAAGGGCGAATCCTGGAGGCTGATAACCGGCAGTCCTTCGAATTCTTCAATTGCACCGCCGACCGAAATAAACTGATAGATATCGGGCACGATTTTGACGTCAATAAGCGTATCTTCGACGACCGACATGATTTCCGGCAATGATTGATGATCTTCAAGCGGAAGTGCGACGACAATCTGGTCGATGTCGATTGAATGGATCAATTTACGCAGGTCCCCGTAAGTGCCCACGACAGGAATGCCGTGCGGCCCCTTCGTCTCACTGCTGTCTCTTGCCAGACAACCGATCAACTGAATACCCAACTCCCGGTGCATGCGAATACGGGAAACAATATCACCAGCCACTTTTCCCGCGCCGACGATCAGCATAAAGCGCAGATTATATCCGCGGCGACGCGCGTCGCGCAGTACGAACCGCATTATGGAGCGTTGTAGAATAGTAAAGAAACTGGCCAACACACCAAAATAGAGGAATACAAGGCGGGAAAACGGTTGCGACTTTTCACGGAATAAATAGGTTACCGCTATAAATAGAACTACGGAGAGAAAATTGGCGTTAATCAGCGTCCACAATTCACGAGTTCGGCGCACACCGCGCATCGGCTTGTACAATCCCATGCGACGAAAAACGAAAGCCCAAATGAGCCAGATAAAGAGCAGCATCGAGAGGTAGTCGCGAACTGGCGGAACGCCCTTTTCGACCGGAATCCAGTCCGTATTGAAGCGCAGCCAATAGGCGAGCGTCCAGGCGAGCGAGACGACTATTAAGTCGGTGCCCATGAACAGAAATTCAAATAGCTGACGCTTCTCTTTTAACATCTGACCTTGACGCTACGTGTGCTATTCCAATTTGCGCGAGAAAGTTATTCCACTGCTCAGCAAACCGTTCCGGAGAAAATGCGCGCGCGTGTTCCACAAGCTGCTGACGCTCGAAGCGATCTTCAAAAGCAATAAAGAAACGGAGACTTTTGATAAGCTCTTCAAGCTCATGTCCGGGATTCGCCTTAATAAATACCCCTGAAGAGCATTCTATCGCAATTCCATGATAATTTGCTCCGTAATTCCAATGCTTTACCGCATTAATCGTTTCACCAACGCCCCCCTTTTCGAGGCCAATTACGGGCCGGCCGGCCGCCAAGCATTCAATTGGGATCATTCCAAAATCTTCGACTCCCGGGAAGACCAAGGCGCGACAGCGGCGATACCGATCAGCCAGCTCTGCATCGCTTACCCTGCCGAAGAAGGTGATATTGCCTTTGGCGCCAGCTTTTAATCGCTCGAGCTCCGGGCCATCGCCCACCACCCACAGCGGCTCGCCAATCTGATTAAACGCTTCGATCACTAAATCAGGACGCTTGTATGGAACGAGCGCTCCGGCCCAGAGAAACGCCTCCCCTTTCTGACCCGAACTGTCCGGCCGAATCCAGCTAGTATCAACCGGTGGAAATATTACCGCTGCGCGCCGTTTATAGAAGCAGCGGATTCTTGCCCGAATAAAATCCGAAATGGCGACAAACGCAGTCGGATTATTGGACTCGCGCACATCCCAGCGGCGCAATATTAAAATCAGAGGCCAAAAGAGCGGGGTCAAAGCGCCGAAATACGCACGCGCCTGATCCCAAATATAGCGCATCGGTGTGAAGCAATATATGACGTGAGGAGTGCCCCTAGGCACACGAACATTCTTAACGGCCGCATGACTAAGCGAGATCACGAGATCGTATCCGCTAAAGTCAAACCGCCTAGCAGCCCAAAAAATAAGCGGCAGGTAAAGTCGATAGAATCGGCGAGCGAAAGGCAGCCGGTTCAAAACAGAAACCGTCTTTACGCGTGCATCGATTCGCGCATTCGTCTTTCCAGGCACATAAAATAACGTGAATATGTCGGCATCCGGATAGAGGCGCAGGAACGCATCCAAGCACCGTTCGCCACCGCGCATTCCGTTAATCCAGTCATGAACCAGGGCAACTTTCATTCGAATTAAACCCAGCAATATAGAGGCCTTGACGATATCAGAGCGTACTGCCAATGAACATACAACGGGCTGAAAATACAGAAAAAAATGTGTCGAAACATTAATGAATTGCCCCACGGGCTATGCTAACCTCCTGCTTTCATAACGCAGTTTCAGGGCCTTTGTGGGCGAAATTTCATCTAATGACAGTCGTGACCAGATCGTAAGACTCGATCAAGATCCCAGGCCCGGATCGATCGATCTTGCCGCCGGAACTTTCTCGCCGACAGCAACTCCAACCGGACTAATCCTTCGCCAGTTTCTTCTCTCGCGCGAGGAATCGATCCGCCACTCGTCGAGCCTGGCTCAGCGCTTTATGCAGATTGTCGACGGCGTCCACCAAGAAATTGAAGAGACTCCGATAGCGCGGCTCAGCATTCACGAAATTGGGAAACGCCGCGCTGATGAATTAGCTGCTACCGAGTCCTCTTACTGTGAAGTGCTTAGAGCGCTACAGGTAAATAATGCCGAGAAACAGGACCTGATCACCCGCTACCGCGTGACGCGCGATCCCAAGCTCGCTCTCGCCGTTTACTTAAACTTTGAAAGGCCGGAGTCGGAGTGGTCCGAACAAGATCACGCTGAAGCGCGGCAATTTCGACTGCTCAGGCAAAAAGAGGTTAACAGATTTCTCCACCACCT
>CAYTAW010000098.1:4769-10240 GCA_964435675.1 uncultured Bdellovibrionales bacterium | reverse complement strand
CGGCTTCCAAACTCTCCCAGAATTTCTCGTACGCTTCGCTGCGCAGTTCCTCTTTGAACTTTGGTGTGCCAATCAGTCCGAAGGATGCTTCACGTACGATTTTTATCCAGAACGGATCGTCATTGATCGTCGTGTCGCTCACGTCCAGCAGGCTGATTAAAGATCGTGCCGGCGTTTGTGTGAGGCAGTGATTAACAACTTCAGGGAGAGACTCGAGCAGCCAGTTGACGCCGTTAAGCCGTCCTTCTTCCGGATGGACGGCATTCGTTTTGAGAAACTGGGCATCTAAGTTAGGGATTGTCTTGAGATACAGATTTCTCGATGCGCGCATTTCACCTCCATCAAAACCGGTGACATCGGTACGACACCGAGCGATTCACGTACCAATGAGCCCATACTGTATGTCGGTCTATGGTGTGAGGCGGTTACACGATCGGTAGAATAAGGCGCCATTCGATATTCTCGCATCTCTCCAACTAGTTGCTATCTAATTCGAGTTATCGATCGCGCCTGCCCGGGTGCCTGGCGGATCTTCAAGGTGCCAAAAGGTGGATTGTAACCGTTGGCCCTATACCCACCAAATGCCTACGCGTTCGTTGATATGAGCTGATCCCGCTAGTGGCATCCGAGAACCCCCAATTGTTTTGATTACCAAAATAAATAGATAGTATTAGTTATAATAGTAAATATTTGTAGATAACTATAAAAATAACCTAAATTCCGGCTGCCTTGAGATTGATGTGTTCGGCTGGGCCGCCTCAACTTCAAGCCTGTTCTCTTAAAATCTGGATAGGGTAGTGGGGTGACCTATGATCTCCCTCTTTTGAGACGCGTGCCGTAGCCAAAAAAATTTTTCAGTTAGGAAAAATGAGTTTGGATGGCATATCAACGTACCGTTCGTAGTGATTCGATGATGAGCTTTTCGGACGAAGCGTCAGGCTCGTACAAAAGGGGGAGGTCACAAGGCAAAGGTTCTAGATCCGGTTAACCGCGAATTCATCATTTGCGGTCAAAATCCCAAAGAAAGGAGTCCCCGAAAAAAGCATTGTCGCTGATTGGCTGTCGATGAATTCAATGCCTGCAGTGTTGCAGTCATTCGTCCCTTTCTCGCCAGCGTTGTCTCGCTGGCTTCTCTTCTCTCACAGAAAGCACTGAGATGAATCCTTCCGTCCAAGTTGGTCTGGTGTTCGACACGACTGGTTCAATGCGTCCCGTTGCCGCTGAGGTGCGCCGGAACAACAGCCGCCTGGTGCAGGCAGCGTTCAGTTCCATCCCGGCGCTCGAAATGGGAGTTGTCGCCGTCGGCGATGACCTTCCAGGCGACGGCGGGTACATGACCAAGGTGTTGGCTCCGCAGCGCGACTGGGATACGGTCGCGCGTTTCGTTGACAACGTTCCCAACGCATGCGGCGGGGACATTGACGAGTGTTACGAGCTGGCGTTGAATGACGTCAGCAAGTTTCCTTGGCATCCCGATGCCAAAAAAGTGGTGATCTTCTTCGGCGACGCTCGGCCTCACGCTGTGCGTCACCGCAAGAATCCGAGAGGTCTCGATTGGGAAGCGGAGGCTCGCAACGTGGCGGCTCAGGGAGTCACTATTCACGCGGTCCACTGTCTCCCGCACTACGGCGAGCGCGCCTTCTGGCAGAAGTTGGCAAGCGTCGGTAACGGCGTCTATTTTCAGCTTGACCAGTGGAGCCACGTCGAAAGCTTGATTCTCGGCATCACGCACCACGTTCAGGGCGGAGTCGACGCGCTACAGCGCTTCGAAGCCGAACTGCAAGCGCGGCAGTCGGTGCCGGTCGGTGTGCGAAGGAGCTTCGACTCGCTCGCTGGACGCCGCTCGACGGTGACCACGCGGCGCGATGGGCGAAAGCCGATCGCCGATGGTTCGCGTTATCAGGTGCTTACCTGCGACGCGGACGAGCGTCAGGACATTCAGGATTTTTGCGTTGCTCATGGATTGATCGCTAACAGGGATCAATTTAACAGCATCGTGAAGGGGCATTGCTACTATGCCCACACTGAACGGACTGAAGAGCTTCGTCCGAACCACGAAGTCGTCATCCAAGACATCGCAACCGACGAGATGTTCTCCGGTAGCGAAGCGCGAAATTGGCTCGGCTGTCCCTTCGGTACGAAGAAGGACATCCGCCCGAATCCGCTTGGTGAAGGCTACACGGTCTGGTTCCAATCGAAATCGGTCAATCGAAAGATCTTCCCCGGTCAAAAGGTGATGGTCGAGATGACTGATGCAATTAAACGTGCGATGGAAGTAGCAGGCGCCATTGCCTAGCGTTGCTGACTGCGGAGCGTGTCATGCGTATAAACCCATGACGTAACACTTTTCCTACTCTTTGGGGGCAGAGGTTCTTCTCACGGTTGTAACCTTGTGCCCCCCAACTTTAAATTCCCTTCCTATCCTTAGTGGTCTGCAATAGGTCATTGCTTAGAAATCAACAAAGAAGCGAGTTCCTAAATTGCTGAGGCATGCTCCACCGTTAAAGATGGTGTCCCAAAGATAGAAGCCACCGCTAATCGTCGGCATTGTCGCATAGGTAAGCAAGTCAACGATTGTATCCGAAACGTCCTGTCCCACAGTTTCCCCACCGCTCGAGAGCTTTGAATCATGTGTTGCGCGCAGGCTTGCACCCGAGCTCGGTGCCGACGCCGAGGTTAAGTCGATGTCCGAATGCTCAGTTTTTTCTATTTTAATGGTCATGGTCTCCTCTCAAGCCTCGATGGAACCAATGACAACCCTAAAAAACCTCAATTTTCCTTCGTCAAAACCACCGATACAATCGGTAATAAATCTATATTAAACTTCCAATAGGAATGCGCCACTTTTTACCCCAAAATGAGAATGCTCATTCGTTTCTGCGTAACATTTTGTTTCTCAACCAGCTAATTTTACCGGTAATTTGACGTGACGCGGGGTGCAATGAGCGTTTAGCGCGATTTTTAACGCGTTTCTATATCGAATTGTTTGCGGAATAACTGCGAGAGAGACGGCGCAGGGTGTATTTCCTCACGATAGGTCGCTTAATTCATTTTCGTCACCGAAAACTGCGCACCGTGCAGCCGCACCGCCGTCGCCAAAGACTTCTTTGCGATCAGCACCGTATACAATCGTGCACGCTTCTTGGTGCAGCGCGCGGTAGATTTCATCGCTTAAGGTGCCATCATTCGCGCGTTCATTTAGTTCGCTCGCGATCTCTTCGATGCGAGCTACCAAGTCTCGATTCTGTTCGGTAATTACATCCGCGTATGTATCCGGTGAAAATCTCTGCGTGTAAAGCCGAATTGGTCTTTCTCGTATCTGTCTGATAGCGCCGTCTACGCCTTCATTCCAATCACGATAATGCATAATCGGAACGATGAGCTCGTTGTAGTAATCGCCGCTGATGCCTGTTCCTGTTATCTGTCCCAGTACCTCTTTGGAAGTAGAGACTCCCGGATCCTGAGCTTCGGACAGTGAGGGTGATATTGGTTCAGGCTGCATGTGAATTCACCTATTTTTTCGCGCCATCGTATCCTATTAAGTTGCTTTAAGAAAGCATTCAACACGCTTTATATTAACAGCGTGCCGGCTTTGCCCTTCCAGTTGATTCGTACGAGAAGCGCGCAAGACAAATAGCGACGCATCAATACGCGAGCCCGGCGGCGCGATGTATTCGCTCAAGTCGTGGCCCGGCTATATTAAAATTTTTTATATTTTTCCCCTCAATTCCGGGCGCAACCGTAAGCTGCCGCAAAAAAGGAATCGCAAAATTACGCCCGAATGTGTCGCACCCTTTGATTATCAATTCATGGTGCAGGGCGTCCGAACGGCGGCCGAGAGCAATACTACGCGTAAGGTTCTGCGCTAACACCTCGCCTCTCGCTTCATTGGAGCCGAACTGTTTAGCGAGTATTTCAAAATTGAAGTCGACGCTGTCGAGAATTAAATCCACGGAATTGTGCACTAGGCATGGATCGGTAAGCATATTTCCGACTGTATTGCGCGTCGGGCTGTACATTACCATGCGCAGCGCCTGCTGCTCGCGCCATCCGGTGTAATGCTTTGCGCCGGCAATCAGGCGCTGAGTTCCACTGATGCCGCGAACGGGAATGTCATAACTATTGCATAATCCAATTGCTTCCGGCCCTGGCGCAAGGGTGCTTACGAGCGGTGCATATAGTATCACTTCGATGCGCGGACTCTCGCGCATCCATTTGTTTTGGCTAGCAGAGTCGCGCTGATACTCGTCGTATAGGCGATCGATTGAATTTTGAATAATCAAACTTCCCTGGCTGTGACCAACCAGCACCAGCCGATCGGTGGGGGTCTCAAGAGCATTTTTCAAAAGTAGGCGTAGCTGTTGTGAGCACTCGTGTTCGGCCTTCCCTCCGAGGCGGCTTGAAGCAATTCCGCCGAAAATCTTTACGCCAGAAATGGCTATATTTTCACGTGGATTGTAGAGCAGCGAGGTCTCGCATTGTTCGACGCCGAATGCGCGCTTAACCATGCGCGACGCGGCTTCGGCGCTGCCTTCGTCGGTCATGATGCCGTTTATATACACAAGTCGGTAGGTCGCCCCTGCAGCGCGATTACTTATTCCGAAAATATTTTCGTGACCGCGCTGGGCTGGCGCTTCGACCCCGGTGCGTAAGCCTGGATTAAATTGGGAATCGTCTAAGCCCGATTCGCGCGGTGGAAAATGTAGCCGAGGATGATCGCTCGCTACCGTATCCGCTGGGCGTACCTCTACCGCGACAGGAGGAAGGCGAGGGGTTTCATACGGCATTGGCATCGAATCTGTTCTGAGTGGAGTCTCCCAGAGTGTATTGCAGATTTTTACTTTACGCGCATTTTATTTGGAATGATTTTCTAATCTTTCGAGGAGGTTGGCGTTGAAGTCTCGCCTTCGTCAATCCTCATCAGTGAACTGTCGAAGCGCTCAAGCAGCTCCTTGGGCGTGCCGTGATCTTCCACTTGGTCGCGGCTGCGCCGCAGTAGCCCCCTTTTTATGCTCTCCGTTACCCATTCATCCGACGAATCCAAGGGGCTTGAAGCCAAATCTTTGGCGGCGCCGTCTAAAAGGTGATCAATAAAAGGTCCGAACACCCGGTGACGCCGCATCTCCTTCATGAAGGCGTTTGAATCGACCGCATCTGCCAAGATCTGTTCGGTTTGAGCGGTTAACGAACTCGCGGGCTCGGCAAAGCGCGATCGTTCACAGCGAAGGAGGGATAGTAGGCTGAATGATTTTGATCCATTCCTTACCATTTGATGGAAATCCGCTGATTCATCGAGGTGCGGGAATTTTTTTAGCGCATCATCGAGTGATATGCAGTATGCGGACTGCGAGAAGACAAGGCGCCGTATAAACTGAGGTGAAAGCGCTTTCGTTGAGTCGACTCCGTCCGTAGCCGCAAAGGCTTCAGCGCCGATAATTTCGGGATAGCGCGCAAGCACCTCGTGCATGCTC
>CAYTAW010000098.1:0-4759 GCA_964435675.1 uncultured Bdellovibrionales bacterium | reverse complement strand
TCGTCCGGCAAGTCGCCTATTAAATTTTCACAATACAGCGCCACCGGCTCCAATCGGCCGGAATCTGGATTGGGCTGGAAATACGCGGGTGATGCGGGCGCACCGACCTGGGGCTGGTAGTCTCGGGGCGTCGTGAGCAGTGAAATCGTCCCGATGGCGGTACCCGCATAGAGCAGAGAACGATACTTCAGCGGCGAGTGTCCTTGCGGATGCGATGTTCCAGACCAGACATGCTCGGCAGAAAAGGGATTTGCCAGGCGCGCCGCAATGCGCGCCAGCTGCCCCGCTGCGCAAAAAGGAAAATGCACGGCGCTAAGAGCGGAGGAGCGCATTGATTCGATTACCGAGGAAGATGTTTCTCGCGATTGTGCGGTTTCGGGCGCGTTGGCAGTCTTGTCGATAGATTCGGCGGTGTTGCTGATATGACGCCCTTCGATCATGGGCAAATTATATCCGAGCAAAAGTACCTAGTCCAACACCTTTGCGCTCACTACACTTTCGGCGCAAACAGGTCGGGGTTATCGGTAAAGACGGCTTCGACTCCGTAGTCTGACACAATTTTAAAAGCGGGGAGCGAGTTGACAGTCCATGTCCAGATTTGCATGTTTAATTTCCTAATCGTGTCGCGCATTGCAAATCCGGATTCGCGGTCCATGTAAATATTAGCCCAATCGAGATGCAGATTCTGAATGCCCAATGAATGCAGATGCTCGATGTAATGGGGAAGAAGCACACCGTCGTTGATTGCGCCGACGCGCAAAAAGGGGGCGGCTCTTTTGCAGTCAATTGCCGTCTGATGATGGAAGGCGGAGACCACAAATTGATCCGCTTGCCAGCTCGAGCTATCGAGCGCGGAGGTGATGCAATGCACCGCTGCCGGAAGTGCGCGAGGGCTTTTTATTTCGACATTTACCGCGCATCGCCCTTTTAAAATATCGAGCACCTCGGGAAGCCGCGGTGCGGTACTATTAATCTCCGGATCATGCTGAACGCGCAGTTCGTCCCATACGTCGAGTTCAACCATGCGCGCGTTTTCCTTGGCGGCTTGCTCGAAGGCTTCGAGAGAATTTTCTTTAAGCGTCCGTCCGTCCGCGAGCGTCCCGTGGCGGCCGCGGTGATAAATTAAGAATGGAAGCACTTTGTTAATCGTCACACCCGTAGTTTACAAGGAGTATCCAGTGGTTAGGTAGGAAATAATTCACATTCTCACTCGCTTGTCCCGGTGATTGACTAGCAAGCCGCGCTGGTTCATCCTGAGTACTATGGAGTCCCTTTCAGTTTCGATATCATTCAATAATTCAGGGGTCGACCCCGAGCCGATGCTCGAACAGCTTCGAACCGAGTTCCCCGGCGCCGAGATTTCATATCGCCCGGACTGCAGGCGGATTGGTTCGGATATTGAACTTGCAGAGTTGGCGGTGGATTTGTTTCACGCCGAGCTCGCATCAGTAGAAACCCCGTACGAGGTTGGTATTCGCTCGGCGGACGAGGGATTCGAAGTCTCTGTTAAATACTCCGACGAGAATGCTGAGGCGGTGATTCGGGCCGTTTTAAAAGTGTGCTCCGAGTGCCCGGGAGTAGTCGTGTTGCTCAATAGAATAAAAGCTCCAGAGCAGCATTAGCTTGCACGTATCAGTAGAAAAATTCTTTTGAAAAATTCCTTTGGCTTTGCAAAGCAATTGTGTCTTAATTCGGACTGGCGATTTGCATTTCGGAGGATTTATGTCGATTAGGCCCCAACAAGGTAATTCCGAGCCGCAAGGTGGCGTGTCGGTTGACGATGCTCAGATTCTTGCTTGGTTGGATGAGAGCGAGTCTCCGGCGGTACTTCCTTCGCGAACTACGCACCAGAGCGACATGACTTCTCCATTTATCGTGATCGAGAGCTTTGCCGCACTCAATCGCTTTTTGGGTGACTCCTCCCTGCGGTGGGATTTTCCCGCTACGGATGTGGGCTCGTGGTATCGGGAGAATTCGGGGGAACTCTCCGCGGTCTTCCAGGCGTTTCGGCAAGAATCAGCGCTATTTCGTGAATTTGGAATTGACGATCCGTTCGAACGGATATTAACGATTACACCGCAGCTTCGTGATAGTCTGGTGCGTATCAAAGCTACCCTTGGCGTCGAGGTGAAATGGGTCGAGGCCGGTAAAAAAATTGAGATCGAACTAGCGACCGATTCTCGGAGCGTCGTTCCTGGTGTTCAGTTGCAAGAGCATTTCGAAATTTTCGATTGGCGTGACCGTGACTCCTCGCAGAATTTTCCGGTGGTCGCACCGCTTCAAACTCCAGACCAAGGCTCGCAAATGTACCTAATGAAGCGACCGGCGCATTTGGAGTTCTCTCGCTCCGAAGACCTGTATGATTTTATCCGAATGGTCAGCAGGGAGATGGCCGCCGATCGACGCCAGGCGCCGGGAACGTTGCAGTTTCCCATGGCCGACGTTAAATTTCTCGCGCCCATTTCTGGCGTTATCGGCGCGACTTCTGGTCCCTATACGATTGAATCTGCCGAATTGTCTGGCCGTTTCGCCATGAACGAAATCGGCGCGCGCGCCGATTTCGTCTACGATATGATGTGCTCACTCGGCGTCGATGAGCCTGAGAGCCGCCCCTCCAGAGATGTTATCATCGACGGCCCCTTTATCGCCTGGTTCTCTGTGAAGGATTCCGCGCCGTATCTCGCGATTCACGTGGGTGAAGAGGATATGCGTGAGCCCGTCCTTTCCCTTTAGACAGCATCGGTGAGGTCATAATATGAAAAAAATTATTGCGGCGTTTTTTTTGATTTATCTGGTTGGGTGCGCGCCGGTATATAGAAGGTTTTACAGCTATGAACCGATGCGGACGAAGGATCAGCGATCTTGCGCATTGACCTGCCAAGTAATTAAGCAGTCATGCGATACAAACCAAACGCAGGCATACCAGCTTTGCCAAGCGAATGCCCGTCTTGAATATCAAACGTGTAAAAGCAATGAAACGTGGGGATATAACAGTAAAGGCAAATACGAATGTCAGTACAATTGCTACTGCTACGAGTCATCGTGTGCTGAGCCCGATCCCGACGTATGTGAGGGGCAGTATGCTAGTTGTTACACGGCCTGCGGCGGCAAAGTTACCGAGACGACGCGTTGCGTTGAGAACTGCGAAAATGTCAATCCAGCGCCGACCGGAAACTAGCGCGCGCTTAACAGCGAGCGCGTAGCAGATTCCAGATTTTTTCATATCCGGCGCACGCTTCGGAAATTTCGGCGAGCGTGACTTTTTCGTTGTCGGTGTGCGCATCAAAAATGCTCCCCGGTCCGTACAATATAGTCTGCGCATTTAGCGGCGCAAAATTGGGAATGTCGGTGCAATAGGAAGCGATGTCGGTGTCGAAGCCGGGAAGCGCGATCATATGCGCCGGTTCGGCCGAATAGGTGACCTTAACGATTCCGAGTCCTTCGAGCGCGGCAGTAACACGATCAATAACCTGGGCCGAAGGTCCTACCGTGCGGATGAGCGCTTTTATGGTTGCGCGCGGCGAAACGACATTTCCCGCAACTCCGCCTTTGATCATACCGTAGTTAATGGTGGTTTTGCCAAGCACCTCGTCAAAGCCGAGATCGAGATCTTGAATGCGCCGGATAGCTTCAATGAGCTTAAGGTTTGCGTCGACGCCTAGTTCGGGATACCCCGAATGGCAGGCGACACCGTTAAAGCGCATTTCAAGTTCGACCGCGCCTTTGTGCGCTTTGACCAGCTTCCCTTGGGTTGGTTCGCCGTTGACGATATATCGTATGCCTTTACCTTGCAGATCTTTTGCCGCTTGAATCGCCCCGCAGCCGTCACTCTCTTCCCCTACGACAAGGAGCAGCCCGATATTATCAGCGCCTGCAGCGCGTAACCGCTGGACTGCCCCGATCATTGTCGCCGCAATTCCTTTTGCGTCGCATGCGCCTCTTCCGTACAATACTCCCGATTCTAGTTTCGCGCAGAACATATGATCGGGCGCCGGCACGATGTCGAGGTGAGTTGTAAAAACAATGTGCGGCTCGCCGAAGGTCACCAGTACGTTTTCTCGTCCGTCTACCACGGGAAATGACTGCGTTTTCCAGCCGAGCTTCTCGAAAACTTCTTTAATATAACGGAACACTTCGTGCTCTTCGCCCGAATGGGACCGGATATTGATCAGTTCCGCCGCTAAGGACGCTATTTCGTGAGGAGAAGTGTACATGTGCAATTTGTGCTAGTCTCGCGCTGGTTAGCGCCGAGATATTGCCGAGTTGAAGCGTAACGAGCGGCATCTCGACGCGAAGCATCGGATAATAATCTAATCCGAGCAATTAATCACGCAATAATCAAAATGGTCGATTGCTTGAAGCGTCGGCGATTCGACGTATGGAATGGCCCATCGCCAATCTTTATAAAATAGCTTTCGGATACTCGGTCGTTCCCACCACGCATTTCAGGCCTTTTGCGAACGGCCCCCAGCTTTCCTTCCATCGCCGCAGACCTTCTGATCCAGTCGTTTGCATGCGGTTAATAACACAATTATCGGGAAGTCCATCACACAGGCGTTGGAATGAATACACGGGAAGTCCTTCACGTTCCTTGGAGATTACTGACTTTTCGAAATGTACAACAAACGTGCCTCCCGGCGTTTCCGGTTGCGCTACCATTTCGCCGATCGACAGAGAAACCGGTTCGTTTTTGTAGTAGACGATTGTGCCGCGAAGCTGCGGCAGTTCGGTCCACCTATCGAGTATTCGAGTGCACGCC
>CAYTAW010000097.1:8580-10290 GCA_964435675.1 uncultured Bdellovibrionales bacterium | reverse complement strand
AAACTAAACTGCGTTTAGTATACTCAGGCCAACTGGAGAGAAACCTCAAGGCTCCTCGAAATTGCGTAGCATACCGTTCAGTTTATAATAGATATTAGGCTGTTTTGTCAGGTTTTGCGATTGTATGAAAGGTTCTGCCGTATCAAATTTGTTTATCTCTCACCCAATTCTTCGATTCTCGATCGCACACCGAGAAGAGTCAAAAGCCGACACGTTTTTTTCAAATTTCTATCTGCTGATTTCTTATCCCGATCTTAGCCGCAAGGATTACTTCACCGTGTCAGGTTAGTTTACCGTTTATAAAAAATGAGGACTTAAATGACATTAAATAACCCCAAGGCGCGCGCATTCGCGCTCTTCCTCGTCTTAGGCGTTACAGTAAGCGGTTGTCTAAAACAACTGCCTCCCATACCCCCGAAAATCAACACGCCGGCAGATAATGCCGTACGGGAAAGTCGCGCAGAATTTATTGATAACGCAGTGCGACCATGGACCATTCTAGATGATTCGCAATTGCAACACCTAAGCGGATTTATCAAGCGCGAAATACTGGAAGGAGAGCATGCCGGCAAGACGGTCGAATATGTCCGCTATACCCTCGATGGACTTGAGCTCTCCGGGATTTTTGTCAACAAGAAGAAGGATCGCCCCCTCTTCTCGACTATCGAAATATCCTCTCCCTCATGGAATATTGGGGAGGGATTGAGGGTGGGCTCATCGGAATCGGAAGTAATCTCGCTTCTCGGCGTTCCAGAAGAACAGCTTCCTGACTCGATCACCTACTGCGGTTTTACAAATTGTATGACTTTAAGCATTCGAGATAGCACAGTCGCGAACATTTTATTTGACCTGTATGTGGATTGAATCTGACAAGACGAATGGCTTTCGAGTAGTCCAGTTAGGTAGCAGCTCAATTATTTTGGCAGTAACGTAGTTAGCAGCTAACTTTCTGATTTGCGCGAACGAGTATTGCGTCAGCCCCTGCAAAAAATGGCGCTATACCAGGGACATTCATTACCTGTCAGCAGATCCCGGTCGTATCGAGCTGATTCCTCTTTCGCTTTTCGGCTTATCCAATCGCCGCAAAGTTTCTCGTTTCCGCCGCTTCTCATGCACTCTTCAAACAATCTTGGTGCAATCCGGTCTCGCCAGTCTTCAAGATATATTCTCTTCTCGCCCTCAATTCCGGACCATACGTATTCTGTATAAGCAATCATGCCACCTCCAACCACCACTCCAGCAGCGGCTGCTGTAGCTAAAGCAGTGCCGCTTACAACCGTCCCGGCAGAAGATATCGCAGAAGCAACATAAGGCCTGGCTGTATACATCGCCAATCTTGCAGCAGCCCCACCGTACGTTGAAACCGCAGACACGGCAGTTGTTGTTTTCGCCATCATGGTCGGGGCGTATATCCAGCAGTAAGAAGAGACTGCTGCTATCGCAGGCGGCATCAAACCCTGTCGGTACGCTTCAATTGCCACCTCTGTTCCAGCACTTACGAATAATGCCGCGGTTTCTGTAGTCTCGTCACTAAAGCCCATTCGATACATTAGCTCGCCAACGAATCGTGATGTAACCGCAGCTCCTACAAGATCAACAAAAAAGCCACCTGCCGTGGTTGCCGCAACACTCGATTTGGATGGTTGACGCGGCGTCGCAGGTAGTTCGAATTCACCATGTGTGTCTGTTAAAGTAATGGCTGATGCATGT
>CAYTAW010000097.1:3884-8570 GCA_964435675.1 uncultured Bdellovibrionales bacterium | reverse complement strand
GGTTTACCTGAACGCCCCGATCGTGCATCAGGAACTGACTCATCATCTTCATTTGCCACTGTTCCGCGTATCTTAATCAGATCCGCAAGTTTCCATTTGGGGTACACATGCGGATCGTACACTCTATTTCCATACTTTCGATCGAGAGTAATCGGCGTTCCGAGATCCATTTGGTTATTGACATGAATACGATACTGACGTTGAAGTTGTGCCAGATCATCTACGCGAATAATTTCCTTGGTTTGCTTATCCACCAGCCAAAGCTGGTTTTGGTTATCTCGATAGAAACCGAACCAGTGCGCTCCGGGTTTCTTACTGGGATCTAGGCTGTCCACCGTCGCACCTATTGGACCGTACTGGTTTGGACCAATAGAATTAAGCCAAGTGCGAAATTCATTTTCACCCTGCACACGATTGAAACGAAAATGGTCACCTACCAACTCAACAAACATTGCCTGTAAGCTCGATGGTTCGACTCCTTGTTTTAAGTCAAATGGTACTGAAGTTGCCCCTCCACACAAATTTTTAAATGCTTCGATACATTCATAAGAACAGTTATTTTTTCCCACTGGCGTACCAGGTGTCTCACCGTTGAAGATCCACTGCAGCAACGGAATCCCACCAGCCGGCCACTGATCCTGGTCTGGCCCCTGGGCGAATAAGACTCTACCGTAAAGGGCCAAAGTACATACAAAGATTATATGGATCGATCTCATGCTAATCCCTTCTGACTACCTTCATGCCATTCGGATATGTGATGGTCCGGGTAGTCTCCAAAACATTTCCCGATGCATCCTCCTGATACTGATAATTCACCGTCTTTGAACTGCCATTTGGGTACACATACTGTCGGCTGAGCACTCTCCCATTTTTCGGATTTAGGGAAACAACCGTACGCACGCCAATATCATCCACCTCAGTAATCTTATTCACCCCGTCAGAATCTGATGCCTGAAAAGAAAGACTTCCCGCAGCCGACCTGAGGACATCCTTTAACATTCCAGAAGCAGGATCGTAATTATAGTTCAATTTGGGCGTCTGAGTGACCAGATCCTCGACTCCCGTAATTCTGGAGCTGCCATCCGGCTTGACTTCGTATTCTGATTTTCTGACCTGGGTTCCGTTCTGATCCAACTCAGTAAGAGCTACCTTGTTATTACTGTAACTCAATGCAACGGAAGTCTTTGCCACTAGATCCTCAATTCTAGTCGGACGGAACGGCGCGGCTGATTCACGCGCAAGTGCGAATCCCTCGGTAACTTCCGAGCGCCCGCTCGCTACATCTACGGCCGTCTGACGTTTTCCGGTTACTAAACCTGAGGCCGGCTGATATTCGAACGTGCGGCGCGCAAGAATCCTGTTGTCTCCATCCACGGTGGTGATGCTACTCACCGCTCCCTTGATTGTTTCATGGTAATCATAAACCTGCCGATAGCTGGCCCCATCTTTCGGGAATTTAATCTCGGCCAATTGCATACGGCCATCACTCCCCTGCTCATAGGAAAACGCAGCGACGTCAAAATGCTTTTAATCGTTTTTCCCGTCTGTCGTATCATAATAGCGCTGCTCTACTAGCAGGCGATCGGCTGAGTATCTGTACTCATCAACTCTGCGGTCCGGACTAATCACTTTCAGGAGCGTTGCATCGTCCTTTTCTCTCAGTCGCATAAAACGAGTCACAAAACCCTCGCTGGAAACCAGTGCGGCTACAGCACCCATTGGATTATACAACACGCGCTCGGTCGTACTCTTGCCTGCCTCTGTTGAAGAGTAGCTCTGCAATTTGCCCGCCACATTGTACGAAAAAGAATAATCAACAGCCGCGGCGCCTTTGACTGCTTTTGCCGAACGAAATTGTCCCGCTGTATCCAGAAATATCGTTGCCGTTGCTGTGGAATCAACACCCGAGAATTTCCATGAGCGATCAGCTGCTGTATACTTCCAGGCAATCTTGCTTCCATCTGAAAATGTTATTCCGCCGGGAGACGTCTTTGTTCCGACCTCGACGATGGCACTTTGAACAGGTAGTCCAGGTTGACGGATCTCAATTTTTCCGAGCACATACCACTGCGGTTTGAGCGCTCTATAGGTACGTTCTACTGTTCCATCGGCAGAACGGTGAACAAATAAATTATTCGCAAAGGTAACGGTGTCATTCTCAACGGCACCAAAAAAACGAAATACTCCCGGTGACGCTCGCAGCAAGCGTCGTGCACTTCCATCACCATTAAAAAATGAAAGCTCGGAAGCATCGCTCGAGGGAGCATATATAAGCGAAACATCTCCCAGTAACCATCCTGGCCCCATACCGAGATGATCGCCGCGCGAAAAGCCACTGTCGTAGTTTAATCCAAGGTTAGCAAAAAGACTGCTCAGAGCGGGATTCTGGGGAAGAAGATAATCCAGTGGCACTCCACGCAAGCGGAATACACCCTCACACCACTGAGAACCGAGCGCTGCATAACGAGCCGCTCCCGGATTACACATTTCTCCGGGGGCCAGTGGCGTGGTGTCCCTTTTAACTGCACTTTCTCCACATGACTTGGCCAATTGCTGGAAGGCTCTCACCACTACCGAAGACTGAAGCGCGACATCGCTGCACTGCGCATCGCCACAAGCAACAACTTCAATCCGGTATCGTCCACCACGTGCCGGTGCGGTAATCGCTTTCGAGAACACCGGAGAAAGAATAAATGTCTGCGTAGATTCAGGCACTGAGACGGCCTGACCATTTCCATCGAGATGCGTTTCAAATAGTGAGACCTTCACCGCCCTGGTTATCGCCCCCCCGCCTGCCATGCCGGCAACGGTCACCGCACACTGCTGAGATAGATCGGGGATTGGTTCAACAATCGGAGGCGCTGGTGGCACCTGACAGCCCTGTGAAGCAAGCGCTCCAGGTGTTGAAAAATCTCGCGAGACCCAGGGCGATACACCGGTGCATGCTCCATTCGCACAGGCCTGCAAAGAGAAGCGATACTGGGTTGACGGCGATAACTTAGCGGTAGTGAACTGTAGAACGCCTCGTGCATCGACGCGATCTTGAACAATAGCATCAGCGACCGGTAACAGCTGACCACTGCTATTTTTTGCCAATGGCGCAAACCATACCTTAAAAGCAGCCGGAGCGATTCCTCCGCTGCCTTGCTTCCAGGTAAAGCGCGCAGTACATGCGTTATTCGAAGTCGCGCTTCCGGCACCTTCGTGGGAGGTGATTACAGGAATAGATGGCGCTGCTCCCGCAGGTTGTGCAGCAGCAAGAGAACTGAAGCCGACAAGAGTTGAGCTCAAGACTAGAGCACATAGCAGTGCCCGAACTCCCCTCCTCTTCATGTTGCCATTAATTCCAAATCTTCCCATATCAAATCTTTCCCTAGGCTAGTAGGCACACTGCACACATCTCTCGGGATTCACCAGCAGCACACACTGCCCGCCAACCTGACACGCTCTACGACCGCCATTACCGCCGCCTGAATTCCCCCCGCTTCCCGAGCCCCCGCTGTTATTACCTCCACCTGATTGAACACACTGGCCATTCACACTACAGGTACCCCTCGCGCAGGTGCACGTTCCGCCACAGCCGTCAGGGAAACCACATCCGGCAGCACAGTTGGGCGAGCAGGAACCAGGTGATGACGGGCCCGGTAAAGGAAGAAAAATGAGCGGCCCCTGCGGAGCGGGTGGTACATAGCCACCTGTTTGGACCGGTGGAGGAAAGCAAAAGCCATTTGTGCTGTTTGTCAAAAGTCCAGCGCAGCAGGGAAGCGGATTTCCATCGGCACCAAAGATTCCCGGGGGAACTTTGGGGCCCCGGCAAGTTGGTACTGCGGGCGCACACCGAAAGGTGTCATTTGAATTCATTCTGGCGACATCGGCGAGCGTGTCACAACACCGCTCTTTCCCCGAGTCTCCATTATTCACACAGTTGATCGGTTTGCAGAGATCATCACACGCCGCCGCTGAATCGTCGGCTCCCCAGGCGAAACCGAGTGCCTGATCGATCTGGCTGAGTTTAACTGACTGGCAATAACCGTTTCTTGAAACACAAACTGTTTGATATGGATCTACTTCTGTGCGTTTTGATACACATGATTGACCGTCAACCCCTAACATATACTCGCCATCGGGATAGACATAACTCCGTACGTTTTCGGAGATGGTTTCCTGCGGTGCGGCATGCACCGCAGTATTGACGAGCACACTAATGAAAGTCAGGATAAACCCGAGAATTATTCTCATTCTGGGTCCTCCCATGACTTTTCATTTTGCTGGACGGCTTTGCCATCCTTACTAACCGTTACCGACTGAGACATGCGCAACCACTGTAAGGCACCTGCTATTCCGCTCTGAACATAGGCAGCAAAAGTATTCGACGTAGCGCTAAAACCATACTCAGCTAACTTGCGATTAAAGGCTGAGCGTTCCCCCGTGAAACGATAAGTGTTCACCCCGCTCCCCACATCCGTTTTCGAATATGAATTGGTACAACTTCGTTCGAGACCGCCCGGGGACATGAGCTTATTGACGATCGAAGCTCCATTGCTTGCCGGAGAAAACTTTGAAGAAAGCGATGCGCCCGTGAGCAGGTTCTCCGATAACCGGGTAACTTCGGTTAAACCATCTCCTCGCTGAGCCAGCGCGCTGCTGAAACGCTCGGAAGATACAGGTTTTCCATCGATAGTGAGG
>CAYTAW010000097.1:0-3874 GCA_964435675.1 uncultured Bdellovibrionales bacterium | reverse complement strand
GGTTGGTTGTTACCTTTCCTTTAGAGGAAGTCTGCTCCTGCTTCAATCGGCCGTAGGTAATTGTGCTGAGCGTGGAGTCACCCTGGTTCCGGATCTCCATTAGCGCATCTGGGCTGCTCCCTCGCAGTGAAGACGTTTTTACCTTAAGAAGTCCTTGCTCGCCTCCCGCATATTCAAGGCTTACTTCATTACGCAGATCTTTCCAGCCAATTTTACCCGGCGTTAGCTGAGTAAGTTGAAAAGAAGGACTAGTAAAGCGCGCATCACGTATTATCGATGGGGCATTCCAGCGATCTGTGTCGTAGGTAAAATCCAGAGTAGTCTCGGCTGTCACCATCCGGCTTAAAAGCATCTCTCCTCCTACCGCGCCATAGCTGTAGCTTTCGCTCATCCCCGTTGCCGGGTCAGTTACGGTAATCGAAGAGCTGGTGTAACGGATGATTGATTCGTTCTCCGCATTCCCGCGCATGTACGCGTACGTCAATGTGCCGAGTGCGTCGTAACCAAACTCCCGCTGAAAGGTAACATCTCCAGTGCGTGGCCCCTGATAAATTCCTGTAATTAGGATATTATCTTCAAGCGTGCGATCAGAACGGATTGTAGTAGCCCGGCTTGGAGTCAGCACCGTTTCCGGAAATTGATTTCGAATCGTGATTTCAGCTACGGTCTCGTTCGTGCGAATTACAATACCTTCAAGCAGCGTGCGCTTCGTTTCAACAATTGTTACTTTCTCAGGCGATGAATTAATCTTATAGGTTCGCAGTTCGCCTCTTTCATCTCGTTCTTCAAGCCAGGTCGGCGCGGAGAGATCGTTCCCGGAAAGCTCTACAACCTTGGTCCCATCGGGAGCAGTTATAGACTGCAGGAAAAAGACCTGATCATCTGCAGTCGGACGTCTGAATACCACAGAATACCCCCGAATTTTCCCCACCGCTGTCAGCGCCTTGAGGCCACCGGAGGTCACGCTGGTTTCACCAGTGATATCCCATGCGGGGTTAACCGGGACGTGAAGCATTCCCTGTTTTCGTTGAAGTGAAATGACGTGGCCGTCAGGAGAGCGCAATTCGGAGAACACATTCGCTGAGCTATTACTGTTGTTGGTTCTCAAAAGCCAGGAATACTGATGGGTGATTCCTGGCATACCAAAAAATTTCATCTCCTTGATGCCTGCTCTTGGCGTATGCGTTAGAGCGAATGGTCCAGCACCGATAGAAACCACATTAGATCCCCCACAATGAGGACCACTGACGAACGGATTACGGTTTGCCTGAGAGGGCTCACAGGGCGTCAACGTAAATGCGTAGTGTTCGATGCCGGAGTTTTTCCTGGGTAGAGAAACAGAGCGTCCAATTGGATCCTTACCTTCTTTTGCGCCAGGCCAGTCATATTTTGGACGATTGCTCAGGGCCGATTGAACCTGACGATAGAATTTCCAGATGTTAACTCCTGGCTGCCCAGAAGACGTAGTGGTCCCGGAGCTCGAGCCAACGCTTGGATTTCCCGGTACGATACCAGTCGCGCAGTATGCCGAGGGAGCACCAACCAGGTCAGAAACAGTAATTCGGGTTTGCGAACTGTTGATATCCTTCCCACGCTCCAGCATTGTTCCGGAATAGATAGCCTCGCCTTTAACAACCTTAGCGGTAAGGAGCCCCTCAACGACGATCTGGCCAAACTCGGCCGCCAGCGGAATTTTTGCTGGACACTGCGCATCCTTGGGAGCGGAGTACGACGTGCCTGCTATAGCAAGGTTTGTTTTATTCCCCTCCTCACCCACCGAGGCAAGAATCGCAGTAAGCGAAGGTAACTCGGGGCATGAGCAATTTACGGAAAGCCCATCAAGGACCTGAACGTCCGATACAGGAATTTTTCTCCAAGCCGTTCCGGTCTTGAGTTCAACAGTTATTGAGGGCAGCTTTGGAATCTCTTGCCCGATTGCAGCAGTGGAGATCGCAACAGTAGCTGCAGCTACAGCTCCGCCATACCGTATCCACGCTATCAAATGAGAGCTTCCCGATTTCACAGCTTATGGAATCGGCAGGACATTTACGACACCACACCTACTATCGACTACGAAATCTTCTCAATTTGAACTGCGACCCAGCTTCTTCGATAACTCACAGAAAAAGCTAGCAAAATATGGCAGGACCCCTTCTCGAGGTAGAGAATCTTCGGGCGGGCGCGAGCGATTCCCCACGAAAGTATTAGGTTTTCGGTCATCGGAAATGGGGAGCGAATAGAAGACGTATGCGAAAACGATTTTATTGGCAGCAAGGATCACGCGATAGGCAACCCTTGGCTGCGTATTCAATGTGGTGAATTGAAGTTAGTCTCTAGAAATTTGACTCGCTTCAAACTGCGAAAGATAATTTCACGCATGAGCTCCACACCCTCGAGTCAGCAGAAATTCGACTCGTTACCTTTTGACCGCCTCACTGCGCCCAAATTTTACGATCACCCGTATCCGGCCGATCATTGGTCGATGATACCCGCGCAGCTCGAAGATCCTAAAATGATTGCGTTAGCAACCTTCGAAAATCTGCATTATGCATTCTTCATCAATCCGACCGATAGCCGTGGATACCGGTGCATAGTCCGCTTGATCGACAACGAGGATATGCCAACCACCTTCAACCGTGAATTCACGCCGATGGAGCATCTCGGTCTCGCAGTAATAGCCGAACAAGCCGAACGCGCGATGCGTCTTATTACACCCCTGGCGCAAGTTTTTAAATTGGGAAACAACGCGCACGGCTTCGATGAGCCTTCGCAAACAATTTTGATCGGCAATGAACACGAGCCGTGCATTCTCCATTCGCACGTGCTCGGGCGCGGTAATCCGGAAGTAGAGTACATCCCTGGCATTAAACTCGGCGGGCCGCCTCCGGGAACTATATTCGACATTGGCGGTAGGAACGCATCGGTCAATGGCAAAAAATCCGTTCCGTGGAAGGATGGGGACATCGCTCGTGCGGCTAAAGCGCTCAAGACTGCCATGGCTAAATTTGCAGACGAACTGCCCAGCGCTATTTCTATTCAGTTGTAACCGCGTCTCTAATTTTTAATTTGCTACATCCAGCTTACTTCATCTGCCTCGTATCGCAGAATTCCATGAAACGTCTCGTAGATCCTGACCCGAACGATTCCAAAAGTTGGGAGTACTAACCAAACAATGCTTCCAAATTATGTTCCACAATATATTTTGGGAGAAGTTACCAACAAAACGCTCAAGCACGCGAGCCCAAAGTCTTTCGACTTCAGGCTCGCGGCTTTTCAACGAGCGAACGTTATGCCGCTCCCATTCCGTCCTCAAAGCTCTGTGTCGCAATTTCGCGACACAGGACATCTCGGACGAACCTCACTCCATCGGCGGCAGCGTCATCAAGCGCCACATGAGCGCTCTCAGCTTCCGCACAGATAGGCACCGTCTTACCGGTGACGCCGTGCAGCGCATTCCAGCGTTGCGGGAGACCCGAATCAATCAGCAACTCGACGTACCGCTGCAGATCCACCTCCCCTTGGCCGAGAAGAGTGAAATGCATGCCGCGTTGTTTCCAGTTGCCGGTCTGCATCCGGAGTGACCGATTCCGAACAACCACAAAGTCTTTCGCATGTGCGCCCCAGATAAAGGGCGCCAACTTTGTGAAACGTGTCTCGACATCTTCACCTTCCCAGCAGTGACTGGGGTCAGCGAAAACTCCGAGGCATGGATCATTGTCCGTAATCTTCACCAGGTTCAGGAAGTCGTCAGCACAGATCGCACCACTGTTCGCATGCACCTCATGCGCAAGGCGGATCCCGAGAGAATTTGCATGTGCCCGAAGTCGCGCTGTCTTCTGAACGAAGCGCTCGTTCGCTGCCTGCTGCAAGACCC
>CAYTAW010000096.1:685-10293 GCA_964435675.1 uncultured Bdellovibrionales bacterium | reverse complement strand
ATTTTAGGAGTAGAAAGAGCTGACGGCCGTATTCCGTATGCCGAGTACATGCCTGAGGAGAGCTGCAAAAAATGCATTATTATCGCAAAAGCGATCAGTTGCTGACCTAATCATCAGCGGCTAGACTTACGTTCGACCAATGAACCAACCTCGATCCTTACTCTCCGAATCAGAGCGAAGACGCGACCTACTAGAACTCAGGCTCGTCTTTCTCGTTTTCTTGATGCTGCTCGCATTGGGGACGGGTGGATATATGGTGCTTGAGGGATGGAACGTCATTGATTCCCTCTATATGACCGTTATTTCCGTTTCGACGGTCGGGTTTGGTGAGATTCATCCGCTGAGCACCCCAGGAAGGCTCTTTACCATATTCGTAATCTTTTCGGGCGTCGGACTTTTCGGATTGGCATTCGCAAAAATCTCACAGGGATTTATTCACCGGCAGCTCAATTGGCTTTTTCAAGGGGGACGAATGAACGAACAAATTTCAAAGCTTTCTGGACATACGATTGTCTGCGGCTTCGGGCGGTTAAGCCGGATTTCCTCCGAAGAGCTAAAGAAGGCGGATCAGCCGATAGTTATTATCGATCGCGATACCGAGCGCGCTCAAGCCGCGCGCGAAGCCGGCTTCATGACGATAGTCGGCGACGCAAGTGACGATGACGTGCTGATAATGGCGGGAGTAATGCGAGCGGCGCGTTTACTCACGCTACTGCCCAAAGCGTCGGAAAACCTCTACGTGATATTGACAGCGCGAGAGCTCAATGAACATCTCTACATCGTATCACGAGCGGAGGAGGATTCGGATGATAAACGTCTGCGGCGCGCTGGCGCTAACCGAGTCATCTCTCCATACCGCATCGGCGGCATGAAAATCGCTGAATCACTGATCCGGCCCTATGTAAGTGAATTTATCGATCTTGCTTCCTCGAGCGCAGAGCTTCAGCTTGAGGAAATCCCGGTGCCCCCCACTTCGCCGCTCTCGGGCATGTCGCTGCGTGATTTCGGAGTGCGGCGAAAAACAAATATAATTATCGCAGCAATCGTTTCAAAAGATGGGCAGACGATGTTCAATCCGTCCGGTGATACGGTCATAGAACCCGGGTCCACGCTAATCGGACTTGGGATGCGCAATGACATCAAGCAACTTGAAGAATTAGTTGAGCCTAAATAGAACTCTGCTCCTCTCGGAGGTGAAGAGCCTCCGCCGTCGGCAGGCAGCTGACCCCAGCCAGCATTCTGCCGTTTTGACAAAACGTAAAAGTGCTGGCTGCCGAATGCTGTATTCCGATTGCTGACTGCGGGGGCGTAACACAGCGCCTTCATCGAAACTAAAGCGAAATTGGAAAAGGCCGTTTAAAGCCGACTCAGCTTATTTCCCTTTTCCAATCGCCGGCAATTCTTCGCGAATCGCGGGAGCGGAGCCGCCCTCATCTTCGAGGTCATAGACACGCGAAGGCGTTCCAGGGAAAAGCATCGCCGGATACGCAGTCATTCCCAAATGACGGACGGGAATGCGCTCCATTGTTCCGGGAAATGATCCGGCGCGCAGCATGCGTGAAATTTCGTCCGTCTTTGACATCTCTACCGAACCAGCCGAGAGAATCACCGAGCTCGATGGATCAACTAGGCGCGCATTGACGTAGACACGCAGGGGCGAGACCGTATAGGTGCCGACTACGACGCCGCCAAGATTATGGGACTTTTTGACGTGACCGAGATCGCGTGAGAGCGCGAATTCACCGGTGTTGTTCAAGAATTGAAGCGCATCGGCGTGGCGCAGTTCGACGACATCGTAGCCGCGCATCGCGAGTTCGCTCATCAATTGCTCACCGTACATACGGCCGAAGGTCGAGGTATTGTTGAGATCATCGATATTAACGAACGTGGTAATACCGATCGGACCAGGATTTGTACCGCGATAGTAGGTATCGATTTGTTCGGCTAAATAGCTCGTCTTGAAACGGCCTACCGAATGGTTCTCGTAATCTTCAATCGGAATCGGCGAGAAGGCCGGCAAATCGTTATAACGCTTGCTGCACCCGGCGAGAACAGCAACGGCACAAAACGCCGCACAGAGCCAAAACTGGCATAGCTTTTGTATTCTTTTTCCTGTCGACCGAGCGCGCATTATAGTAGCCTTCAATAGATGAGTCATAGAATGATTCCTTTCCTCAAATCAGCACCTTATCCGTGGCGATTACTTTCAATTGGGCGAGTGTGTGTCATCGTTATGACACTCGCGTCCGTCGCTTCCCTGACAAGCTGCGCCTATCTAAAGAACCGTACAATGGAGCAATGCAAGACTCATGCATACGTTGAAACAGTCGTCGAGGACTATGTAAGTCGCCGATATGATTCGAATGCGCCGGTTCGCTTAGGAATTATTCCTTTCGTGGTTCCGGCAAATCTTACCCAAAAACCTTTTCAATATCGGGGGATGGGAAATGAGCTCGCCTATCAGGTGCATACACGCTTCCTCAATCGCGGCACGATTCCAATAGTTGAAGTGCTTAATCGCGAAGATTGGCCTGGCAAGAAAGATGAATTCTATACCGGAAATTTCGGAGCACTCTCGCAGGCACGTGAAGCGGGATATGATTTAATACTGGTAGGCATCATTGATTCCTATAATCCCTACGCCGAAGCGACCGCTTCAACCAAACTAATTGAAGTAGAAACCGGGGTCACGCTCTGGTACGGCAAGACAACCGCATATACCTACCGCAAAGATTTTGAACGGGGCACTGATTTTCTGGCCCTAGAAGATCGCCGTCCCGCACGCTCATACGGCGCGGAGCTGACCGAGAAGCTCACTGATTGCATCGCCGGCGAAATCCTAAGCGTTCACCGCAATCCGTAATTTCACCGTATTACAGCACTATCAGCGCCCTCGGCATTGAGCCCATTTATTGTATCGATATCACCGAGGAAGAATCCGTTATTCCACAAATAAGTTGACAAATTGAAACGTTTCGCCGTCGAATAGTCCTTTGTCGCTCAGTTTTAAGCGCGGAATTACTAGCAGCGCGAGAAATGAGAGAGTCATAAATGGCGCGTCGAGCGTCGATCCAAGCGCTTTTGCATACGCGTCGATCGCTGCGTATTTTTCAGCGACGGTATGCCCATCCTCGCACGACATCAATCCGCCGATTGGCAGCGCCAATACGCGCTGCTCATCTCGGCAACACGCGACAATTCCCCCCTCAGACTTCATCAGCGCCATCACCGCCGACGCAATCTCAATATCCGACGTACCTACCGCGATAATATTGTGGCTATCGTGCGCCACCGTCGACGCAATCGCGCCCCTTTTCAATCCGAAATTTTTAACTAATGCCACCGCAGGTGGCGCCGCGTGATACCGATTCACAACGGCGATTTTCAATATATCGCGGGCAACATCCGAGCAAATTGCGCCGCCCTCAAGCGGCGCCGCTTCAATGAGTTGCCCGGTTATAATCTGACCGTTTAACGCCTCAATCACGCGCACCGTGCCGCCGCGCGCTTCGACAGAAAAATCGGCCGGGCCCAATAATCGCGAATTGAATTTATTTACCGGTTTTATCTCAAGCCGTTCGATCAACGTCTTTCCCATACTCGCCACGAGCGTGCCGTTAATATATGTCTCTAAAACATTGAATGTATCAAGCCCATCGACCGTGATAAAATCCGCCGCATCGCCGACGCGGCATCGCCCTACCGGGAGTTTGTAATGATCGATCGGATTCAACGACGCCGCGCGCAAAATCTTGAAGATATCCACGCCGTGCGCGAGCAGTCGCTTTACCAGTAAATTGATGTGTCCGACGACGAGGTCATTCGGATGCTTGTCGTCCGAGCAGAGCATTGCGCTTTCGGGAAAGTCGCGCACGATCGTCCAAAGCTCCTCGAAGTTTTTCGCCGCACTGCCCTCACGAATCAAAATCTTCATTCCGAGCGCGCGCTTTTCGAGTGCCTCCGCAAGAGTAAAGCATTCATGGTCGGTCGAAATTCCCGCTTTCACATACACCCGGGCAGCGTCGCCACGTAAGCCTGGAGCATGACCATCCACCGGCTTTCCCGCCAAATGAGCGCTATCTATCTTTTTGATAACTTCCGCGTCCCTGTTGAGTACGCCGGGGAAATTCATCATTTCGGCTAAATAGCGAATGCGGGAATCGGCTAAAAGTCTTGAGACCTCCCCTGAATCAATCACCGCCCCAGCGGTCTCAAACGATGTTGCAGGAACACACGGGGGAGCGCCGAAAAAGAATTTAAAAGGTACGCGTTCACCGTCGTGAATCATGTATTCGACCCCCGCGGAGCCAACCACATTACCAATTTCATGGGGATCGGAAACCGTGGCTACGGTACCATGCGTTACCGCTAACCGTGCGAACTCAGAGGGTGGAAGCATCGAGCTTTCAATGTGCACGTGGGCGTCGATTAGCCCGGGCAGAATAAAACGGTCAGGGACATCATTTGAGCAGCGGAAATCAACGATCCGCCCCTCCGAAATTCGTAGAAACCCCGGTTCAATTTGCGCCTTCTCCACGTCGACTACCCGGCCACCAATTTCCATGCCTTAATCCCTAAAAATAATGACGATTTTGTCAGTAATTACTTTACTTTTATACCGATTACTTCGATTGATCAAAAAGGGTGCATCACTGAACACCAAAAATGAATCGCAACTTTAAGCGGCTAAAGTTGACGGGATGAACGCGGCTCTTCTCTTTCAGACGATATCCGAAGTTTCCCAAAAACTGCTTTAGATCCGACTGGTTGAAAAGTTGGAGTGGTCCGGTGACAGATTTGCGCTCGCGCGCCTTGGATGGCGCAGATTTCTATCAGGTTTCGAAATCAGAAGATGCGGCTGTGCTAAGGGATCTCGCGGGAAAGATTCGATTTGGGGAAGTTAGGAATTGGTTGATTCACCGGCCGATCCTGCTTGTCGCGATTGTGTGCGTCTCCGTTTACGTAATCTTTTTGCTGAGCCGCGAGTTCGTCACCTCGCGCTTCCAGTCGATGTACTTCAGCCACCTCGCGTCGCGGCTTACCTACACCATCGGGGAAGGCCGAAGCGATCAAATCCGCTTCCCTACTCAGGGTCCGCACGATATCCGGCTCGGGTATACCCGGCTCCCATCGATTATCGCGAAATTGACCAACAAGCCGTACGAGATGCACATTACTTCACAAGCGCGCATGTCGAAACCGATGATTGATTTAATGAACAGCGGTTTCTTTGCTCCCTATCACGAAAAAACACAGGCCGGGCTGGAGATTCTGGATAAAGATAAAAAGAGTATCTTCGCCGAAAAATATCCGAAGCGAGTGTATCGCTCGTACGACGAAGTCCCGCCAATAGTTCTGCAAACACTGCTGTTCATCGAGAACCGTGAACTGCTTAACAAACATTTCCCGTACAAAAACCCGGCGATTGAGTGGGATCGGTTCAGCAAGGCGATTGGCGAACTCGCTTTCCGTAAAATCTTTGGTGGGCAGCGCGGACCGGGCGGCAGCACGATAGCGACACAGCTCGAAAAATACCGGCACTCTGCGGAGGGACGGACTCAAAAACCAATAGAGAAGATTCAGCAGATGTATTCGGCGGCACTACGCGCGTATCTCGAAGGCCCTGAAACATTCGTTGTCCGCAAAAAGATCATTCTTGATTACATAAATTCGATTCCACTCGCTGCAGTTCCGCGCTACGGGGAGATTAACGGGCTAGGCGATGGTCTCTGGGGCTGGTTCAACGGCGATTTCGATCAGATAAACCAGACGCTGCGCAACACCAAGGAAATGCCGGGACGAGAACTGCAGCGCAAAGCGCTGGCGTATGTGCAGGTCCTCGGGCTTTTCCTCGCCCACCGCCGTCCCTCGGAGTATCTAATATCCGGTCAAGAAACGCTGGGCCGATTGAAGGATAAGTATCTGCGCGTGCTATATCGTCACGGCGTGATATCGCGCGAACTGCGGGATGAAGCGCTCAAAACCCCTCTACCCTTCCGCAAAAACCGCCTCGATTTAGCGCCCGTCTCGTTCCTCGATCGAAAAGCCGCAAATCTTGTGCGCACCTCACTCCTCTCTGACTTTGATATGTCGCGGCTGTACGAACTCGACCGTTTCGATCTTTCTGTTTCTTCGTCAATCAACTCGAAGGCTCAAGATATCGTCACCGACGAACTGCGAAAATTACGCGATGAAAAGAGCGCACGCCAAGCCGGACTCTTTGCCGATCGTATTTTTCAAGCAGGCAAGAATCTGTCCAAGGTTATGTACAGCTTTACGCTTTACGAACGGGGCGAATTTGCAAATTATGTGCGTATCGAGACCGATAATCTCGATCAGCCCTTCAACATCAATCACGGTGTAAAACTCGATCTCGGCTCAACCGCAAAGCTGCGCACATTAATCACCTACCTTCAAATCGTCTCGAACATTTACAAAGGATGGACTGCGCTCGCCGTGGAAAAACGTGCTACGCTCACCGCCCATCACAGTGACAACATTTCTCGATGGGCGTTCGACTACCTGCGCGCAAATCCGGCGGCGACGCTGACTGATATTCTCGAAGCGTCAATGCAGCGCACCTATTCGGCGAATCCCGGCGAACGCTTCTTTACCGGCGGCGGGCTGCACACCTTCAATAATTTTAAGAAAGAAGATAACGGCCGCACCATGAATTTATGGGAGGCCGCTCAAAATTCGGTAAATTTGGTTTTCATCCGTTTGATGCGCGACATCGTCAATTACTATATCTATCGCGACGCGGATAATATCGGACGGATACTCGAAGATAATGACAATAAGTCGCGGCGCGAGTACCTCGCGCGCTTCGCCGATAAAGAGGGAAGTCAATTCCTGAATACGTTCTTCCAAAAGTATCGCGGCCTCTCTTCGATCGAGATACTCGACACACTATTCGGAAAGGTCAAGCCCACGCCGCCGCGATATGCTGCCGTGCTGCGATCGATAGATCCGAACCAGCCTTTCAACGATTTCCGCACTATCATGAATCAACGCTTTGCCGACGCAAAGCTGAGCGACGGAGATCTGCTGTCGTTGTTTAATCGCTATACTTACGCGCTGAGTAATTTGCCCGATCGCGGATATATCGCGCGCATTCATCCGCTGGAAATCTGGCTCGCGTCTTATCTGATTAAAAATCCGAAGGCCACGCGGTCGCAGATGTTGCTTGACAGCGCCGCGGCACGGCAGGAGGTTTATCAATGGCTAATTAACAGCAAACATAAACACGCTCAAGATTCGCGCATCCGCATCATGCTTGAGGCTGAGGCGTTCCAAAAGATCCACCGTGAATGGAAAAAGCTCGGCTATCCATTCGATTTTCTTGTTCCTTCGCTGGCAACATCAATCGGAAGCTCAGCGGATAAGCCGGCCGCGCTCGCGGAGTTGATGGGGATATTGGTCAATGACGGGGTACGGCTTCCCACCGTCACGATATCATCACTGCATTTCGCCAAGGACACCCCGTTCGAAACTCTGCTCACCGAACAGGCACGAGAGCCTGAGCGTCTGCTCGATCCTGAGTTGACCAATGTCGTGCGCAAAGCACTGCTCCAAATTGTAGAGCACGGCACCGCGAGGCGTGTATTTCAGGCCTTTAAAGATAGAAACGGCGAATATATTCCCGTCGGTGGTAAAACCGGTACCGGCGACCACCGATTCGAAACCTACGGGGCGGGGGGCCGTCTTGTCAGCTCACGCGTCGTCAACCGCACCGCCACATTCGTATTCTTTATTGGCAATAAATATTTCGGGACACTGACCGCGTTCGTTCCGGGAGATGATGCCGCCGCATTCAAGTTTACTAGCGCCCTACCGGTTCAGCTGCTCAAACATCTGGCGCCGGCGCTGCTCAAAGATGCCATTGAGAGCGAAGTTCCCGCGGATACAGTGGGTCGCGCCGCTGAAACCGCCGTACCCAAGACCAATGGCAAAAAATAGCCGTCTAGCGTATGATTAGGGTGTTTGCGACTACTATCTCAAAACAATACAAAGTGTCGCTTTTCACGAACCAAATGCCAACGCAAAAGTTCTTTTGAGAAAATCAGGGAACTTCATTGAAAAGCCGCACTTTTCCGATTATTTGATGAGGTACTAAATTATCATTCTGCTTCCTCTGGCCGCGATGCTCCGCAGCGGCAGTTATGGTGAGCTGAGAAATTTTAGGGCGATACACTAGGTTATGATTCAATCCCCCGATTCCCAAAGCGACGTAACTGAATGGCTTGAGCGCCAAGAGGCCTCCGATCGCTCACACGATCTCTCTATTGTCATTCCCGCGTACAACGAACAGTGGCGGTTGCCGACAACCTTAATCGATATTATCGATTTTATCGACGAAAACAAAATAGACGCCGAAGTTATTGTCGTTGATGACGGCAGCAAAGATGAGACCTGCGAAGTCGTGCGTAAATTCGAACGCATCCGTCCCTGCCTGCGACTGCTGAGAATTCCGAAAAATACCGGCAAAGGACACGCGGTGCGCAGCGGTGTGCTCAATGCGTATGGAAAGATTGTTCTTTTTACCGATGCGGACGGCTCGACCCCCATTTCTGAGCTTCGTCGGCTCAAGCAAGCAATCGACAATGGGGCTGATATTGCTATCGGATCGCGCGCACTGATCTCGAACGAGACCAAAGTATCTACACTGCCACACCGCAAATATCTTGGGCGCATGTTCAATCTCTTTGTAAATCTTTTCGTGCTCCCGTCTATCGCTGATACGCAATGCGGATTTAAGATGTTCACGCGCAACGCGGCACATTTCGTATTCGAGCGTCAGAAATCGCGTGGATTCAGCTTCGACGTGGAAATACTATTCATTGCACAGCGCGCCGGCTTTAAAATTTCGGAAGTGCCGATTAACTGGACCAACGCTCCCGGATCGAAAGTCCGGCTGGTTCGAGATTCTGCAAAGATGCTTATTGATATCATCCGCTTCCGTGTTCGCCATTCAACGGTTACGCCCGAATCGCGCGCTAAATTTGAAACGGCGTTACGCAGCGAGGCGGCTTAGTCACCGCCAGGACGTCTTCATTTCCTTCTAAATTCCCTATACTACAACCTATTTTGCCACGCCCTCAGCGCTTTTGTGCAAAGAATGCTGCGTTCTAAATTAGCCCGGGTCTCCTAAGCTCTGCCGTTTTTACATTTCTTTTACAACTCTGCGACTTATCGGTGACAAGCAACGGGCTGGAAAGTGTCAAATGGGTACTGCTTGTTTCGACGCTCAGACCGTCGCCTCCTTGGGGGGACGCGGAGAGCGGATCGGTTTTTATGATAGGTTTACCGGAAACGGAAAAGGTTGAGTTATGAAAGACAAGAGGGTTGCTGATACGGTTTTAGTAGAACAATTCAAACGCGGCTCGCTCGAGGCATTCGAGGAGATTATGCAACGCTATGAATCCAAGGTATTCAACATGGCTATGCGTTTTACACGTAACCAGGAAGACGCCGAAGAAGTTTTGCAAGATGTTTTCTCGACACTCTATCGTAAGATCGACGGCTTTCAAGGGAAGTCAGCATTCTCGAGCTGGCTTTACCGTATCGTCGTGAACGCGGCGTTTATGAAGCTGCGTAAAAGAAAGCAG
>CAYTAW010000096.1:0-675 GCA_964435675.1 uncultured Bdellovibrionales bacterium | reverse complement strand
AACGGTATCGATTGAGGATCTCGCGCCCGCAATCAGACAATATTGTCTCGATTGCGATGCCATGGTGAGTTCGCGCTCCGATTCTGCCAGCATCAATCGCGAACTTCGTGATATTATTCAGAATGCAATCAATCGTCTGCCTGAACAGTACCGAGCCGTATTCGTGCTACGTGATGTGGACGGCATGTCGAACCAAGAAGTCGGCGAAATTCTTGGGCTTTCAATCCCAGCAGTGAAATCGAGACTCCACCGCTCACGGCTGATGCTCAGAAAAAAATTACAACGCCACTACAACGAATATGTGCTCGGAAATGTTTCCGCACAGCACTTTTCGGACTCATCCATCCTTTAAATTGATTTCGCCTCTTGCCAAGCAGTTGGTGGACTGAGAGATTGTAAATTAGGATTTTTCAGGTTTTCCCTCGGCGGGCTTACCTATTCCTGTAGCCTGCGTGGTCATACATTTGGATTTGCGTTACGTAATCCTTTGTCACCCTATGCAGGAGCAGTAGTGGGAGCCCGCTGAGTGTTTCTAAAGAGCATATTTCGATCGATTCACGCTCTCTGGATTACAGAAAAGCTGATTAATAAGCGAAGAATCCATCTTGGAAACTCGGCAACGAACCCTTGCACGAACCATAAGTTACCGTCTCACCGCGTGGTTGTTTACCATAC
>CAYTAW010000095.1:0-10327 GCA_964435675.1 uncultured Bdellovibrionales bacterium | reverse complement strand
CAAAAGCCGGCAATTGCCTGGATTAGCGCGATGGAATATTTCAGTAAGCAGAAGGGGTCAGAAGAGTATCTGCGTATGCGGATGCCGTTCTTTCTCGCCTGTTTGGTAATCATGCTTTTGGCGGGATTTCAATACATTTGGAATTCAGACCTGCCCTCGACCCCGCGTTTAATTCGGCGCTACTCTCAGTCATTAGCGCGCTCACTGCTGACTTCGCTCCCATCTCGATATTTGCTTTCAGGCAAGCTTTACGGATTCTCGATTCCGTTTGACCATCAAAAACGATGGGTGCATCACTATCGTCCAATACTTAAGACACTCGCAAATTCATATAGCCTCGATCCGCGCTTAGTTGAAATTTTAATTTCGGTTGAATCCGGATATCGCGCGGACGCAATCTCGCCGCGTGGCGCCGTGGGCTTGATGCAAGTGCTGCCGACGACGGCGCTTGATATGGGAATCTCGAATCCATTCGATCCTGTCGAGAACATGCATGCGGGCTGCCGCTACCTACAATTTTTGATGAAACAATATAAAGGTGATTTGCGTCTGGTACTCGCTGCCTATAACGCCGGACCGGGAGCCGTTGAAAAGTACGGTGGAGTGCCTCCGTTTCGTGAAACACAACTGTATGTGAAGAGAATATTAACGCAGTATAATGGATATTCGCGGGTTTGACTTAGGGATGGTCAACGGAATCCTCCCATCGAATTGGCGGCGATCAGAAGTTATTTAAATAAAGTGCGCGTTGATATTTAATTCTCTGCTCATCACATAATGCCTCTTTGGCAGTCTCAGCACCCCCATATCGAGCTCACACAATTGATGGAGTGATGACCGTTGACTGAGGCCTGTCGACCGATTTCAATATCCCCCAACAATTCCCATGTTTCCCATTGAACCCCCCTTCACTCCCACGCTAAACTCCCGACTATCATGATCACGGTCCTCTACATCCTTTGGTTCACTCTACCGGTGATTTTTCTCATTATGGCGCTCTGGTATCAGCTTGAATTATGGAGCGGACATGGCAAGAAGGGGGATGCGCGGACTTATCTAAAACAGGGACTGTTCGTACTGGTCTGCGCAATCGTTTCAGTTATCATCGAACAAAATTTCCTCGAGGACCTTGTCAATTCGCTGCTCGATCCCCTCATTTCCTTGCAGCTTGCGCAGATCATTCTATTTCCAATAGTGTTGTTCATTGCGGCGACAATTACGGGCGGATCGAGGCCAGTTCAACTACAATCAAATAGAATTAATAAAGCGAAGCGGAAGAGAAAATAGTGGCGCAAATAAACGTCGATCGGAAGATAACGGAACGTGTCGCCGGGGTCGATGAGGCCGGTCGGGGACCGCTCGCCGGTCCGGTGGTGGCTGCCGCTGTGGTATTTCCGCCGGGATATCAAAACTCAGCCATCCAAGACTCGAAGAAACTTACTCGGGAAAAACGCGAACTACTCTTTAAGGAAATTCAAAATGAAGCGCTCGATTGGGCTATTGTTGCGGTTGGACATCACCGCATTTACCGGCACAATATCTTGCGCGCTTCGCTGCTGGCGATGAGCTTGGCGCTGCACCGCATTGAAGCCGATCGAGTACTCGTAGATGGAAATCAAAAGATCCCAACCGCGATTCCGCAGCAAACCGTTATCGGCGGCGACGCGCTCCACGTTCAAATCAGCGCTGCTTCAATCCTCGCAAAGGTCTGGCGCGACCGACTCATGGAAATCCTCGATCGGCGTTATCCCGGATACGGATTTGCCGACCATGCGGGATACGCGACCGAAAGCCATCGGCGAGCAATCAGCGCCTTTGGGCCCTGCGCAATCCACCGCCGCGCGTTTCGCGGCGTGGTGGAATTTTTTCCGCAAGCGCAGCTTGCGCTGGCTCACGGGAACGATTGGTGAAACCCTTGCCGCGCGGTATTTGCGCAAAAACGAATTCGCCATTTGGAAACGGAACTGGCGGTGTAAAAGCGGCGAAGTCGACATCCTCGCACTTAAGAATCGCATCCTGCACTTGATAGAGGTAAAGACGCGCAGCACTCCAACTCGACAGTACTCACCACTCGATCAGATCACGAGGCGCAAAGAGCGAAAATTAAAGCTGCTCGCGCGGCGTTTTTTGAAGGAAGAGCGAAACGCGGTGCGCAGACGGCGCGTCATGCGCCTGCAAATCGATTTTGTTGGCGTCGATATCGATCTCTCAAAGATCGTTCCTCGATGTACAATAGTGCACGTGTTGGATATAATTCCACTCGAGTTAGCTAGTATTGACACTCGACCGCATGACAGAGTTAAAGAGACGGGGTGAAATTATGGCGGCGCATTGCGCGCACGACGCCGATTTACGTGCGCTCTGGAAAGACGTGCGCGAAGAATTTCTGTTCAGCTGGGATGCGCAATCACTACCCCACCCCTCAAGATTTGGACTCTTCTTTGACGGCGAAGCGTTAATTGCGGCGTACACCTGTCCAATTCCCGCCTGGAGCACTCGCCGCGATGCCCACGGATCTTTTGTGCGCGGCCTTTGGGATTTTGACGTCGCTGAATTATTCATCTACTCGACGCGCGCGGACGCCTATCAAGAATTCAATATCGCCCCCTCAGGCGCATGGTGGAGCTGCCTTTTTTCCGGCTACCGCGAGGAATCAAAAGCGGCTTTTAGCCCGCCAGTGGTAACGGTCGAAGCCGTCGAGACCACGTCGGGATGGAATGCCGCTATCAAGGTGCCGCTCAGCTCTTTGGCTTTCTCGGTGGATGCTCTGAGCGATTTGAGGCTCAATATTTGCCTCATTCAAGGCAAAGCGCCGCGCAACTACCTATCGGCAGCATTCATAGAGACGCCGGCACCCGATTTTCACTATTTCCGCAGCTACTTGCCCCTAAAAACCGGAAATTGAGAAGCACCCCTACCGCATCGAGATAGTATTAAAATCCGCTGTAATTCTAGGCCATTAGCGCCCCTCCCCAAAGTCGAATAGATGAACTTCTCCTGAAGCAATTGAGCCCGTTAAGTTGATATAGGGGTATAGCGGTAGTTCTATATGTCCACCAATGCCCAAAGAGAAGATTCGGCGAACGTTCTCGCTGCGCGCGCGGTTCCTCCGGTGCTGCCGCAGCGCGCCGGCGTTCCTTCGCCCGAAGCCTCCCAATTCGGCGCCGATCTGGCGGCGTACGTGCTCGCGTTCGAAAGCTTTCTTAATCGCTATTCAGTGTCGCCTTTTATCGAACAATGCATAACCGGCCTGCAAAAGAAACTCTCTTCCACAGCCGAAGAAAATCCCGCCCTTTATTCCGGGGTTAAGGCCCTTGTCGGCAGTATGCCGCTTGATACTCTCTCACAAGGAAATCATCCCAAAAAATTAAAGCAAGCGCTGCTCGAGTCGCTGCTTAATCCCGCGGCGCTCTGCGCGCGCATGTTCTACACGGACCCGAACGCATTAAGAGAACTATCGCTGGATGAATCAATCCGCGATCTTCAAGAGTACATCAAGTTGTGCGAGCTTTCGAGCGATGCAGTGAGCGCACGCGAAGCGCTTACACAAATCATTCGAACGACCGCTCGACTTTCCGAAGAGGAGCGCGCAGAATTCAGGCGCCTTTCGCAGCAATTCTCCTTTAAATATTTGACTGATCGTGGATTCTGTCTGACCTCTCCCGCTGAGAACGAAATCCAGCCCGAGACGCGCACCTCGCCAGAAGTGAAGAAGCCCATTGCGCGGCTCGCCGACGATCGGTTCGACGCCGCGCTCGAAGCGCTCAATCTTTTCCATCTGTTTGAAACTCTTTCACGCGAGCCAACTGCAGCAGCAGGAGAAACCTACGACTCTCTGCAGCGTCGCGCAAACGAGCAGCGTTCAGGCTTTGTCAGTTTTACCAACCATTGCAGGTCGATTCCAACAGAGCGGCGCGAACTGATGTATTCACATATCAGCCGGCAGTGGCCACGCTTCAGCCGAAGCGATCGTTCGTGCATTGAGCGTCAGGCACGCTTTCTCGATTTTTTGGCAAATCTCGCCTAATAAGAAACCGTTAAAAATAAAAAGGCATCTATTACTCGCATTCGCCTGCGCCAATGGGAACTAAGGCAAAATTCTATCGCCTACCTAATACACGCCTATTTACGGACACGGTATTAGTTATCGCTTACGAGATGGAGGCCTTTCAAATACCGGCCTTCAGGATGATATATACTGACCGGGTGACAAAAAGGGGAAGATAGTTCACTAATCACACGCAACTGCTTGCCCGTCTCGACTCCCGCATCTCTTATCGCCTGTTGAAACAGATCGCTTCCCACAACCTGAGAACAGCTAAATGTCAGCATGGTTCCGTGCTTTTCCAGGCGCTTTAACGCCAAATTATTCAGCGCACGATAGCCTTGCAGGGCTCGCTCGAGGGCAGCGCGAGATTTTGCAAACGGCGGTGGATCAACGATGATCAAGTCATAGCGATTCTGTTCGTTCTCGAGAAAATGGAAGCAATCATCCTCCACTACTCTTGTTTCGCGGCCACTGAATCCGTTCAGTTCGATATTCTCGGCCAATAGCGCCAGCGCCGGCGCCGAAACGTCGACCGATGTCACGTGAGCGGCATCGCCGGCAAGCGCGGCAATCGAGAACCCGCCCGAATAACAGAACAGATTCAACACGCGCTTACCGGCAGCCAGCCGTCGTGTAAGACTACGGCTGTCGCGTTGATCGATAAAAAATCCTGTCTTTTGCCCCTCTTCGAAATTCACCCTAAAAGAAAGGCCGTCTTCTTTAGCGGTTACTTGCGACTGATCCCCAAGAAGAAATTGATTCACCGCAATGCTCTCACCATCTTCACTTTTGAGAGTTTCAGCGCTCTTTGAATAGATGGTACTCAACAGCGGGCCATACGCTGCGTCGAGCGCTTCTTTCCATACATCGAGCAGCTGATAGGCGCCGGCGGAATGGCACTGGATTACCGCCGCATCGCCGTAGATGTCGATAATCAATCCCGGAATTCCATCGCCTTCTGCGTTCACCAGCCGAAATGCGTTGGTCGACAGCGATGCAGGCGTCAATCCATGTTGATCACGAAAGGATTTGGCATGCGCAATACGCGTGTTCCAGTACTGCTGGTCGGGGGCAGCCTTTTTGAATGAGAACATTTTTATGGCGATGCTCGCATCAGCATAAAAGCCACAACCAAGAAAATTTCCTGCCGCATCGAGTACTTCAATCATATCGCCCGACGCGACCCCCGCGTCGGCTGACTCGACTGCGCCAGAATACACCCAAGGGTGGAATCGTTTTAGAGAACGTTCCCTACCCTTTTGCAAACGCACTGTTTTTAAGCCTGTCTTCATTGGTTACTTAATTACCGCCCCGCCTATGGATGGCGGTTATTGGTCTTCCACGCCGTCCATGGTACACCTTAGAGCGGAATTATTACAGTAGAGCGCATGAAATCTTTTCGCGACAATTTCGAGCAAACGCTTTCATCAGCTTCATTCGGCCTCGAAGATTCGGGGGCAGGCGAACGTCTCGAACGCTTCGGCAGCTGCCTCGTGCGCAGACCAAGCAGCCAGGCGCTCTGGCAGCGTTCGCTGCCTCAAAAAGTTTGGGACGGAGCAAATGCCATCTACCATCCAAAGAAAGGGTGGCAGTTCAGCGGAAAGGCCGCGGAAAACGTGCAGGTTGCATTAGGCGACCTGAAACTCATGCTGCTATTTCAAGACAATGGGCAGATCGGAATCTTTCCAGAACATCTCACCTACTTCGATGCGCTGAGCCGGATCGTCGAAGCAATCGCGCAGAAGGCGCAGCGCCCGGCGCGTATTTTAAATCTATTTGCATACACCGGAGCGGCGAGCGTTTGGTGCGCGCTTCATGGCTGCGACGTTACTCATGTTGAACTCTCCAAAAAAGTGCTCTCCTGGTCGAAAGAGAATCAACTTCTCAATCCACAACTTAAGGGCAAGATTCGCTTTATCCCCGAAGATGCGCTGGTATTTTTAGAACGCGAAGAAAAACGTGCTTCACGATACGATTTAATCATTGCCGATCCTCCGAGCTTTAGCCGTCTTTCGAAATCCCAGAGCTGGGATCTTGAAGACGTTGCCGCGGATCTCGTGTCGAGCATGTCGGCGATCCTCAACACACCGGGAAGCATCGTTCTCACGTCCCATCACCCTGCGATCGACGCGTACGCTTTTGAGAATCTTTTGCGAGACAGCACCCGAGATCGCTTTACCTACGAACGCCGCGATTTGGTTCTTGCCGAAAAAAATTCTCCGCGCAGTCTTCATTGCGGCTCGCTGCTTATTGCGCGCGATCAATCGCTGTAATTAAATTAGAGAACGGTGCCGGCGAATACGGGTGACCGGATTACTGCGAACCCCACCATAAAAGAACCTCACTATAAAAAGGGGACGCGTCGTTAGTCCTTGTAAGGATCACGCTCATTTTCTCCCGCCATCAACACGCCGAGCGGCTTAAGTGTGTGCAAAATACGAATGCTCGATTGATGATGGCGGAGCACATCAGGCAGTCTTTTATAGCACTGTGGCGCTTCGTCGGTTCCCGCGCCGCGCAATATCACGCCTGCGTCCTCTATCCACGACATCATCATCTTCCGGCTTATAGCTCCCGGTGAAATAAGCTTGCCGGTGCGAAACTGTACCTTTCCGCGCGCCGCGGTGCGGCTCATTACCCGACCCGCTCCGTGAACGGTCGAGTACAACGCCTGCTTGCTCTCGGGCGACTCTATGCCTTCCACAATTACCGATATATCACCCATAGAACCGCCGACAAAACCGCGCTGCCCCGGAAAAGCTGGCGTCGCGCCCTTGCGCACGACCCATAGATCTTCACCATGATGAGTTTCGCGCCAGGCAAAATTATGATGATTATGCACCTCTTCTTGAATCGCAGCTCCAAGCACTCTCGCGACTTCGCTGCACACCCAGTCGCGCCCAGCGTAGGCGTAGCGTCCCGCAAGTGTCATGCACTCGAGATAATCCGATCCAATCGCAGAGCGCGCTTGAAATTCTAGCGGCGGCACATCCATGCCGTCTCGCGCGCCGCCAGCCTTAAGAAAATAAGTGGCCGTTTTATGACCGAGACCGCGTGAACCGAAGTGCACGCCGATCCAAACACGGTCCTGCTCATCGGTAAATAGATCGACATAATGATTTCCCGAACCAATGGTTCCCAGTTGCTCCGCCGCTAACTTCTTCAGCGGCTTTACCGCTTCGATACTCCAGGCGGCGTCGTCAAAAAGTTCGTGATCCACCTTTGCGTTATTCTTCCGCCCTACTCCGAACGCCAGTCTGTTCCAAAGATCATCCATTAGCAGAGGTAGCGAGCGGCGCAGCTCAGCGCCAGGCATGTCGAGGCGAACTGCCTTGTTTCCGCAGCCGATATCGAATCCTACCCCCGAAGGCGAAATTTTATCTCGGTAGGCCACTACTCCGCCAATTGGAACGGCGTAGCCTTTATGATGATCGGCCATCAGCGCTGTATAATCCGCCGTGCGTGAACAGACCTGAATTTGCTGCAGTGCCCCGGGATCGATCGGATCGCCCCAGACGGGAACCTTTCCCTCGTATTTCATGTGGATAACTATCGCGCGTTCAATCGTCATTGACAAACGGTGATACAATCGCTTCAATTATTGAACTGCCGAGTTTATTGCACAACGACGACGACGGCGTCCTGTGATATACAAGTTGAAATTAAGATTGGACGGCAGTAACACCGATCCCCGCTCAGTAATGCGCAGCCCGATCAGCGCCCTAGAAGTTACGCTCGCGCTGCACGTTAACGAACTCGATTTTTGATGGATGCTCGCGCGATGAATAGTAGACCATCGGCTTTTCCTCGCGTACGCCCAACCCGGTCACGCGTATAGTGTAGCCTTCATCGGCTTTCCCATATCGAGTAAAGCAAATGATCGGCTTTAATAGATCTGAATTTTCCTCATCGCATGGACAATACTCATGCAAGTCGCGGAGCTTGAACGCGCAGCCGGTACCCGTGACATACATCGCCGCATTCCAGTCATGCTCCCATATCGGCCTATCCGAGGCATCGCAGAAATATCCGTGGTATGCGTCGGGCAATTCACCTAGGTTAAAACGGCTCGCGTCGATATTCTCAATCGTATTGATCAGTTCGGCGATCATGGGCCGTGTAAAACGCTCGGGCGGCATCCAGTTATACACTTCATGCAATCGTCGTCCCGTATCAGATATCACCAGCAATCCAAGTATAAGGCAGAGATAGCGTCCAACACGTCCAGTGTATATCCGCTGGCAAATCTCCCACAAAATAAAATTAAGGAAGATTAACGCAGAATAAAAACCGAATAGGCGATGGCCGCGGACGTAGGTAGTCGAGCAAAGCGGAATGATCAGTGAAACAATCAAGCATCCACCAAGAAGCAAGAGCACGAGCGCGTGGTTACGCAAAAATCCACGTAACGCAGTTCTCCCATTTCCCGATTTGAGGGCCCCGGCTGCCACCAATAGCGCTAATAGCCCACACGTGATGAGTAATTCTGCGCATCCCATTTCCTTAGTAGTTTCAGCTTCGAAATAAGTCTGCGACCAATTAAAGAGATTTTTCATCTCACCGAGCCGCTCGCGTATCTGCTGCGGCGCTGATTCGTCAACATGCCCATTCATGTTGACAATGCTTTCAGTCCTTCCCTCAAAGAGTGAGAGATCGAAGCGAATTGCAGGATGAAGGTAGACCAGGAACTGCCACGCGGCAAAACATCCCACCATAAAAAATAATATGTCGCGCCGCTTATTTGAGAACCACCGCAGCGTGAGGAGCCCATAAAAAAATGCGACAAAAGCAACTGCCATTGGCCGGGCCACGGCATAGGTATCGTATGAGAAAGCCAGAAGAAATGGCAGGAAAAAGCAAAATACGGCTCGAGTCGGCGCAGTCTTCAACCGGTTCTCACAAGCCGCCGCGGCAAAGACGCCCGCAAGCCAAAAAACGGAAAGCAGTGTCAGCTTCGATTCGAACAGAAGCGCTAGAAGTTGCGGGTTGAACGCAAAAAACAAAATATAAAAAGCGGCTATCCATTGCCTTACCCCGCTCAGAAGAGCGGCCAGGCCGAATATCAGTAGCGCTGCCCCATATAACACAATCCCGACCATGCGGTGCGCGGTATATAGATCTTTTCCCGAGAATACAGTCTTATTCAACAGCGCATAAAAATAGCTAGAGCTGCGCTGATCGGTGACATTACTGGTACTCTCTAGTCCGGCGCGCGGGTCGGGCGAGCAAAGTGAACCAATGTCAGGAGCGTGGTTGTACGCCAATCCATACGCTTCTTGGAACATAAAGCCCGGCGTAACGCTCCATCTGAGCTTGTAGGCAGCAATGCCGCCGCACCCGAGAGCCAATAAAGCGATCAGCAAGAAAGCGTGAAAAAATCTCGGTGCGGTGCTCTTATCGACGTATGCCATAGGCGCTCAATACTTTGCCTATCCATGGTTACAATCAATAAACGCATCAGGCAACCCGGCGGCTGAACACGGACCTAATCAAAATAGATTATTTGGAAAATGCCGAATGGAACCGATCTCCGAGCGCGCGCAATTCATCGAGACCGCGTATTTTTGAGGTGAGCTCCGCCGGAAAACACCCTTCGCCCAGAAGGGCGCCGAGCAATGCGCCCACCATCGCTCCATTCGAATCGGTATCGCCGCCAGCATTTATAACGTCGAATAGCGCATCGACTGAGGTCGGCGCGCGCAGGTAAAAAGCGAAACTAAAGGGAAGCGAATCGAGAACAAAGCATCCGCCTCCACCAAATTTCTCGATAACTTCATCAACACTCCAGTGAGCGGCATCGACCAAAGTCTTCAAACGTTCGGTCAGCTCTCCATCCACTGTGCCGGGAAACACTCCATGGCCAAGCTGGCTCCCACTAACAATTGCGTGGACGAAGTCGCCGTGGGAAAAGTTGTCGCTTTCGTGCGTTAAGCAGTAATAGACGGCGGCGCAATGCGCTAAACCTGCCGAAACCGAGAGTGAATTGGGGTGAGATATCGAACAGAGTTCACGCACAGGCTGTACCAAATCTTCAATGCGCATATCTCTCGCAACCGCCCACGCCGCAAGTCCGGCAACTTTCATCGGAATACCGTTTCCAAGCCCTGAGCCGAGCGCTCGCGTAAATTCGGCATCGCCGGGAAGATGGCCAGCCATCAGGGCGCGCACGCCTTGCTTCGTACTTCCTCCCCACCCGAGATCGCTCTCTTGTAGCGCGCGAATGTGATTCTGCGCTATGGTAGCGAAGGAAAATCCGTCACCTTCTATTAAGGCTTGCAT
>CAYTAW010000094.1:7103-10332 GCA_964435675.1 uncultured Bdellovibrionales bacterium | reverse complement strand
ACGAACTCGTTCGAAGACATCCATTGGCTGCGGCTCGTGAAGGGGCTGGCTCATGCTGAAAAAGCCGAGTCATTGGGCGGCGCTCTTAAAGTGTGCGTTCCGATTATTGTTGCGATTAAGATTGCGGAGAAGTACGCGCCCGGTTCCATGCACGTGCTCGGGGGAGTTTTGGACGATATTTTTGGCGCAATCGTTCCCGATGTGACGCAGAATTTGGGCGATACCAAGCTGCCGTTGTCAGAGAGATTCAAGAATGCGGCACCAACGTTATACGGGGGAGCAATCTCAATCCCATTTTCGTTCGGATTTGCCTATCTATCGTCCTGCCTCTACCAAGCGAGTGCGCCGCTTCCCGTGCGTTTAGCGGCCGGAGCCGCCTTTGCGCTCGCCTGCTGCGCAGGAACGCTCGGAACATCGCTCGGCGCCGCCTACACGACGTGGGGAAATATCACCGCAGCCGAGAATGATCCGAATACGGCGCCTGCCCTCGGAAAGCTCTCGTGGTGGCAAAAGGCAAAGCTCGCCTTCCAGGAATCAATTCTCGATGTTCCATTTCGCGTCGGACACACCGCAATCGGCGTCCCGTTGCAAATGGGATTGGGCTTAGCGGCAGGCGCACTTAACTTCTTCCATAGCGGATTGTTCGTAATGGTTGAAGGAATGGCTGAAACGATCCTCGGCGCGGGGACCGCATATGTATTCCCCAAGTTCGTCGAAGCGAAAAAGGCGCATCAGCTCGCAACGGTGGATGTCACGACGCAGCCAGATCAAGTGACAGCCTAAAAAAGATCATCGAGAGCTTCGCTTTTTGGACGAATAATCGTCGCGTGGAGCACGGGGATTTTTTCCGTCCGATGAACGATGTCAACCAGGCGCTGTCTATAGTGCCGAGTTTGCTCTTCGTCGCCCAGACGCGTGTAATTCTCCATCAGCTGGGTGATGACTTGAACGTGATTAATGGTAGGAGAAGTAAATTCATCGAATATTGCCAGCGACTGCATAAGATAGTCGTTGCTTTCTTGAAGCATCTCTTTACGCGCATACGCGAGGCCAATCCCTTCCATATTCGAGGCGATGAAAAAGCGATCGGCAGGGCGGGCGAAATCTAAGAACTCTAATCCTTTTTCAAAAAACTGGATTGCCTGGTCATATTCTTCAGTCAACAACGAAAGTTTGCCGTCAAGCGCGAAGCATTCACTGACAATTGGGGGATATTGCGTCTGAATAAATCCGCCTTCCTCACGCTCGCTGCGAATAATTTCTAAGAAGGTTTGAATTCTATCGATTGGCGGCGGACTGGCATTTAATAGGATCGTGGTGCGGACAATCAGCTCCGTCAGGCGGTAACTCGGGACGTGCTCGTCGGTCGTTTCCTCGTCTTCCTGCTGCCAGGATGAGGTGCCGTCGAACTGTTCATCGGCGCTGTCGCCTGTCTCTGGCGCACGAGGGGAGGGGTCCTCCTGCAGTTCATTTTCCTGTACTTGATCGAGAATGGCGATCCACTCTTCAGCCTGTTCTTTTCGACCGACGAGATGCGACAATCTCGCGACAATGCGAATCGCGTTGTGGAGGTAGCCACCTTCGAGGCGTCCCAAATCGGGCAGGATTCGATTGATTACGTCCGCGGCCCATTCCGGATCTACGTCAGTCATTTCACCGGCCAGTCGCAGATGCTGCGCGGTGTTTTCAGCGCAATTTATATTGAGAGAGTCGCGCAGGTTTAAATCCGAGAGGATGATATCCGCGGCTCTCTTGGCTCGGTCGTACTGCGCCGTATTTACGAGCGCGCGAAACTGCATCTGCAGAAAACTTCGTGCCGAATCATCCAAGAACTTGAAGGTATCAACCGCTACGGGAGAGAGCACCTGTAGCGCGTCGGTATGACGATCTAAATCGAGCATCATATAGGCGCAATTGTTGCGCAGACTTTCGAGAAGATCGGGGGGGCGTTGATTTTCCGGAAGCTTTTCGGTGAGTTGAATAGCACGGAGATACACGGGAATCATTTCATTGAAATGTTTTCGGCGAAGAATCGTCGCTTCCGGATCGTTAATCGAGTCGCTATTGTATGGGTACTTTCCGTTGAGGTAGTCGAGGTGAAGGTCGACCCACATTCCAATCAAGTTGCCATCTATCAGTTCGGTTGATTCCACCATGATGCGGGCGAGCTCGGTAGCTGCGTCTTCGATGCCAATCTCGGAGCGTGGATCGCACATAAGCTGCAACCTAAATATTCGTGCCTGTATGTAGCCTTCCGCCATCGAATTCCCGAGAATGCGCTTCCCGATATCCGCGGCGCGCTCAAGATAGCCGATTCCTTCGGTGAGCGCCGATTCGCGGCGCTGATCGCTGATACTCATGTCAGCGCTTAAATGCGCTTTTGCGACCGAAAATCCGTAGTTCCCGCAAATTTGCATGAGAAGCGACTTTTCGAGCGAAGGATTTCGCCGAGCGAACTCGAGCGCCTGTTTCATCAGCGGATAGCTGATTAAGGGTAAATCATCGAGCAGTTTCAGACGCGCTTCTTCGACCGCAAATGCGGCAATCTGACTTGCGGCAAATTGACTATCGGTCTTCAGATCAAGGAGCCAGCTTATGAAGCGTATCTCGTAACTATTTTTTTCGACGTAAGAATCCCAAGTACAATTTTCGGCTTGGTGGCGCAGCATCTCGCAGCGCTCTTCGATTGTCGGGTCCTTCCAGTGTCCAAGGCCGCGCACTTGATAGGCGCGCTCAATAAATTCGATGGCCCGGTTGCTCACATGTCGAGTGTAGCCGTCTTGTCGCTCACGGAAGATGGAAACCATTGCCGCAAGTAGATATGTTTCTCCAACCAATGGCTCGCTCTGATCGGGGAAGTCTCTCGCAATGCGAAGGGCCCGTACCGCATTCATTTGAAATTCAAAAAATTGGCGGGCGCCGTAGCTCGAGTAAGAGGTCGATAGGTGGTGATGCAATTTAAGGAGCTGCGCATGGACATCAACTGAGTTGATTGGGGCAGTCTCTAGCGGATTAATCTCGTGTGGTATTGGATGACCCTGCGGCTGTGCCGGGGAGGCCGCCGGGAGAACTCCGGCTATTGATTTCGGCGCTTCTTGGAGCGGGTCGGCGGACATCAAACGACGATAAAAAACTGTTTTAGGGAGGATAAGGGGTATGGGTTTTAATTTCAACCCTTTAATTCATTGGGCCGAAAAAAACGGGCTATTTCCCGAGCGCGCTTTTATAG
>CAYTAW010000094.1:0-7093 GCA_964435675.1 uncultured Bdellovibrionales bacterium | reverse complement strand
CTCTTCAGTGATCTTCTTTTCGCGCGCTTTGTCGACTATCGGTTCAGGGTACGTGCTCGAAAATAGCGCGCGCCCGGTTTCGAGGTCGTGAATATCGGGTGCCGCAAGCGCGGCGAGTTCAGGGATCCATTTTCTAATATAGATACAATCCGGATCGAATTTTTTCTGCTGCAGCCAGGGATTGAAAATTCGAAAGTAGGGCTGAGCATCGCAGCCAGTCGAAGCCGCCCATTGCCAGCTCCCGTTATTCACAGCCGGATCGTAATCGGTCAGGCGGTTTGCAAAGTATCGTTCGCCGTCCCGCCAACTAATATGCAGGTCTTTGGTTAAAAAGGAGGCGGTAATCATACGCACGCGATTATGCATGAACCCTGTCGCGTTCAATTCTCTCATGCCGGCGTCGACAATTGGAAACCCAGTATGGCCGGCGCACCAGGCTTCGAAGTGCTCCTTGTTTTTTGCCCATTTAACGTTGTCGTATTCTTTGTGGAACGACCCTTCGAAGACATGCGGAAAGTGGAACGCGATCTGCGTGAAGAAATCGCGCCAAAACAACTCGCGGATAAAGGTCGAATCGCGGCCGAAATCTTTTGCCGCTCGCGCGGCAGTTTCCCGAATTGAAATCGTTCCGAATTTATGGTGAGCGCCCAAACGACTCGTGCCGTGCAGCGCCGGAATGTCGCGCTCGCTATCGTAATTGCGCAAGCGGCTCAGTGTGTCGAGAATGCGCAGTCCGGCGGTCCGACCGCCGTGCGCCACATCGTCACAGCGCTCGCCCTGCAGTGTTTTTATATCGATGGCGCCGATATATTCCGGCGCGGCGAACGTGCCTCTTTCGCGCTTCGCCGGTTCTGGAATGTCGCCCTTCATGGCGCGTTTGTAGTACGGGGTGAACACGGTGTAGGGGGTGCCGTTATCCTTAAGTATATCCTGCGGCGCGTTGATCAGCAGATCGTCGAACGAACTGCTGCGAAATCCCGCGCGCAGCACCTCACGATCCAGTGCCGAATCGCGGCTGCGACTAAATGGGGTGTAATCTTTGTTGTAAAAAATTTCCGTGCAATTCAGCGCGCGCATTATTTGGGGCGCGGTTTCCTCGGCAATGCCGCGCGCTAAGAGCAGTTTTCCTCCCGCCTCCGCTATTTGCTGGGCCAGATCGTTCAGCGAATCGATTAAAAATTGCTTCCCGGGAGCACTTAGGTAGGGGTGTGGCTCGAATTGCCGCGGGTCGAGAATGAAGGCGGTGATCACTGGGCTGCCGCTACGCAGCGCCGCATTTAGAGCGGTATTATCCTCGATCCGCAGATCGCGGCGAAATAGGAAAAGGACGTGCGGTGGCGTGGCGATCTTACTCATTGGCAAAACGGGCGCTTGTGGTTACAGTAAAGCCGTCGTGTAACGTAAAGGCAAGAGTTCGTCATGAAGATAAATGAGCCAATCGGAAATCCTAATCTGGGGCCGCTCTTTCTACGTCTTGGTCTCGGCGCTTATTTCATTCTCGCTGGTTGGGCGAAGCTGGCGGAGCTGCCGGCTTTTATCGAGCGCGTGCGCGGGCTAAACGTACTTGGTCCGAATGCGGCGCGTCTTTACGGCACTCTGCTCCCGTATCTCGAAATCTTCTGCGGCGGGCTTCTCTGTCTTGGATTTTGGACCACGCTTGCCGCGTTAATAGCGTCGCTTTTGCTGGCTAGCTTTATTTATGCGCTCAAGATTTTTCCGAACGAGAATTTTCTTTTCAACAAAGATATCATTCTTCTCTGCGCGTCGATCTGTATCATGTTTACCGGCGCAGGTTCGTTGAGCATGGATAAATTCCGCCGCGGCGGATAAAAGGATTCATGAATTCTGAAGCTGAATTAATTTCAGCGGCGCTTCGCGAGCTCATCCCTACGGGCGCGAAGCTCTTAGTCGCCGTTTCTGGCGGGCTCGATAGCACGGTGCTTCTCGATGGACTCGTAGCACTGCGCGGCGACCTCTCACTGGAAATTGAGGTGGCCCACGTTGATCACTCGCTGCGGGATTCGAGCGGCGCTGATGCTGCATTTGTGTGCGAATTGGCAGCTCGGCACGGCGCGCCGTTTCATCACGCGCTTCTCGCGAAGCCCGAGTCCGGTGTAAATATCGAGGCGTGGGGAAGGGAAGAGCGGTATAGGTTTTTCGCCTCGACGCGTAATACGCGTTCGCTCGATTATATCGTCACCGCCCATCACGCCAATGATCAGGCCGAAACGGTCTTAATGCGGTTTCTCGCCAATCGCGAGCCGACCTCAATTCATCGCATCGACGCCGAACGTAAAATATTGCGCCCGTTTCTTTCGCTGTTCCGAACACAGCTCGAGGCTTATGCGGCGCAGCGGAACATCAGCTACCGCGATGATCCGACAAACGATCAACTGGATATTCTTCGAAACCGCTACCGCCGCCGCATTCTGCCATTCCTGGAGCAGGAACTCGGTAACGATCCGATTCGCATTCTCTCTCAGCGTGCTGAATCGCTCGAAGACGACGCAACCGCGCTCGAGTCGCTTGCGCGTCAGGCGCTGGCCGAGATCAATGAAGAAACGCTCGGCTCCAAAGAATGGTTCCGCGAACTGCGCGCCGTGTTATCTCTGAAACCGCGCGCCATTCAGTGGCGCATAGTCGAACGGGTGCTGGCGTTGAAGTACGGCATATACGCCGGGCGCCGCACTTCTTTGCGTGTGCTGCAGTTCGTTCAAGGCGAGGAGGCTGCAATAGAAATTCCAGGCGGCCGGCGAATTAGGCGAGCGCGGGGCGGATTAGAGTTCTCCTAAGGGAATACGCAGCCACTGGATCAATGTTCGCATTGCTTGGCGGCCGGCAGGCGTTCGAGTTCACGTAATACTGCTGTTGCCCGACCGTACGGTGGTAGATTCCTTTGACCGGCCCCATTTCTGGACCGGCCACGTGCCGAGTCTTCCATATGGTAGAAGGAATAATCTCCTCAAAAATATTGCACTTTTTCCCAACTTATCTACTCTAATCAGTTGAGCATCTCGCATCACTATCAGTATGATATGCGGCGACATGCCGGATTGAAATTGCGCGCTAACAGCTTAGATTGACTAAACTACGCGCCCATTTCGCAATTCGGCGGCCGGACGGTACGATAAACCGGGGCGGTGCAATGCGGGCAGGAGGCGTGGCAGCTGATCCGTGCCTTGGAATGGTGCCTTTTGTAAACAACGTTTGTAATTACGGAGATTCTCCTTGAACCTCATCTCACGAAATCTCTTCTTTTGGCTGACCCTGGTTCTCTTGCTGATGGTTTTTGTCAGCTATATGAAACCGCCGATCGGCCCTGAACGTGATCTGACGTACAGCACCTTTCTCGATCAAGTCGATAAGCGAAATATCAAAGCGGTCGTGCTGCGTGGGAACGTGATCGAAGGCGAGTACGCAAACGAAAAAATTCGTTTCAAGACCATTGCGCCTCAGCACGAGGGATTGATTGATGAGTTGCGCGATAACGGTGTGCAGATCTCCGTTGAAGAGCCGGTTGATCAGCCAGGATGGATCTTGATTCTGATGAACGCGTTGCCGATGGTGTTGATGCTCCTGGTAGTCTTTTTCGTCTGGCGCCAAGTGCAAATTGGCGCGGGAAAAGGGATGAGCTTTGGAAAATCACGGGCGAAGCTTTTGACTGAGAGCCAGCACAAGGTGACTTTTGCGGATGTCGCCGGTATCGATGAAGCGCGCGCCGAACTCGAAGAAATTATCGACTTCCTGAAAGATCCAAAAAAATTCACCAAGCTCGGCGGGCGCATTCCAAAGGGGGTGTTGCTCGTCGGATCGCCGGGAACGGGAAAAACGCTCCTCGCAAAAGCGATTGCGGGTGAAGCGGGCGTACCGTTTTTTAGCATCTCGGGTTCCGATTTCGTCGAAATGTTCGTCGGCGTCGGCGCTTCCCGTGTGCGCGATCTGTTCATTCAGGGAAAGAAAAATGCCCCGTGTATTATTTTTATCGATGAAATCGACGCTGTCGGTCGCCACCGCGGCGCCGGTATGGGCGGCGGGCACGATGAGCGTGAGCAGACGCTCAATCAGCTCCTCGTCGAAATGGATGGATTCGAGAGCAATGAAGGGGTAATCCTCATCGCCGCGACCAACCGTCCCGACGTTCTCGACCCAGCGCTACTACGTCCGGGCCGTTTTGACCGCCGCGTCGTCGTCCCACGTCCGGATCTCAAAGGCCGTCTCGGCATCCTTCAAGTCCACACCAAGAAAGTCCCGGTTTCGGAAGACGTCAATCTCGAAACAATTGCTCGCGGTACGCCGGGATTTTCGGGGGCCGATCTCGAAATTCTCGTAAACGAAGCGGCTCTTTTCGCGGCGCGGAAAGGCAAAGATAAGGTCGAGCCCGATGATTTCGAATATGCGAAAGATAAGGTGATGATGGGCGCTGAGCGCCGCTCGATGCTGCTTTCGGATAAAGAGAAGAAAACGACCGCCTACCATGAAGCCGGCCATGCCTTAGTCGCGAAGAAGATGGTCAACGCCGATCCGGTGCACAAGCTGACGATTGTTCCTCGCGGTATGGCGCTCGGTTTGATGCAGCAGCTTCCCGAGGCCGATAAGCACACCTACTCACGCGATTACTGGATGGATCAGCTCGCCGTATTTTTTGGCGGACGCGTTGCGGAAGAATTAATCTTCCAAGATATGAACACTGGGGCAAGTTCAGACATTCAGCGTGCAACCGAAATTGCGCGCCGCATGGTTTGTGAATGGGGCATGAGCGATAAGCTTGGTCCGATTTACTATACCAGCAAAGAGGAGCATATGTTCCTCGGCCGTGATATCGGCAAGGCGCGCGAGCATTCGGAGCATACGCAGGAAGAGATCGACGCGGAAGTACGCCGCATACTCGATGACCGCTACAATGCGGCGAAAAAGATCGTTACCGAGAATATCGAAGTTCTCAAATCGCTGGCCGAAGCGCTGCTACAGCGTGAAACGCTCGACGCTGAGCAGATTAATCTGATTATGCAGGGTCTGCCGCTTCCTCCCGATCCGGAGGTCGGTGGCGGCGTCAAGGCGTCGGTTTCCGTCGCTGCGTAAAAGGGGGTTTTTACGATGATGCAATCACTCGAGCCGTACTCACTGATGATACGGAATGGGGTCGATATACTCATCGTCGCCTATCTGATCTACCGAGGATTGCTCCTCATCCGTGGCACGCGCGCCGCGCCGATGCTCAGCGGTTTGGCGGTGGTCACGCTCGTGTATTTTCTCGCTAAGTGGCTCGGACTTGTTACGCTCACCTGGCTGCTGAATAATTTCCTCAGTTCTATCATTCTTGTTGTGGTCGTCGTTTTTCAGGATGAAATTCGCCGTGGATTAACCAAAGTGGGAACGCATCCGTACTTCCGTAAGGCGAGTTCGGCGAGCATTTTCGACAAGACTATCGAAGATATCACGCTCGTTGCCTCGAAGCTCGCGCAAACCAAAACGGGCGCTCTGATTGTAATTCAGCGCGATGTCGGCTTGAGCGAGTTCGTCGAAGAAGGCGTGACGCTTAATTCGCTTCTTCATCGCAAGCTATTGGTTACATTATTTCACAAAGACTCGCCGCTCCACGATGGTGCTGTATTGATTGAGGGCGATCGCATCAAAGCGGCTGGATGCGTGCTGCCGCTGAGCTTCAATCCGGATCTTGATCCGAATCTCGGCACCCGGCATCGCGCGGCGCTCGGCCTTTCCGAGCGCTCTGATGCCCTTATTGTGGTAGTTTCTGAAGAAAACGGATCGATCTCGCTGGCGCGCGACGGAAGATTGGTGCGCAATTTGGACGCGTCGATGCTGCGCGACTCATTACACCGCCTGCTCGCGCCGCAGACTACAGAGGCAGAGCCGGTGAGCGAGGGCCTGCTATGAAAAATCTCTTGCTGCGATTTTTTTCGGTTATCATGGCGATTGTGCTCTGGTACTTCGTCAACAGCGAGAGCAACTTGACGCTGGTCGGATTTTCCGCGCCGATTGAGGTCACCGATTTGGCGAAAGATAAGGTGCTGACCTGGCAGTCTCATCGTCAAGCGCATGTAACAGTAAAAGGCCCGTCATTTCTCGTTTCGAAGCTTTCCTCTGCGCCACCACTGGTGAGAATTAGGCTGCCAAAGGACGTGGACAATCGTTATATTGCGCCGTTGCCGCGCAGCGAACTCGATCTTCCGCCTTCGGTACAGATCGTTTCAATTGAGCCGGCGGAGGTGAAATTTACCTTCGATAAGCTGGTAAAGAAAAAGGTGCCCGTAGTTGTCCCGCGTATCGGAGCGCTCGGTGACTCGTACGTCGTGCGCGACGTCAATATTTCGCCGAGCGAAATCGAGATTTCCGGGCCTGACGGGGAACTTGCCGGTGTTACCAGCGTCGAGACGTATCCGCTTGATTTCCGCACAGCGACTAGCGACTTCAAGCGTGTGTTGAACGTGCGGTTGCCTGCGCCGCATATTGAGGCTGACGAGAATCAGGTCAAGGTGGTGGTTGATATTGACTTAGTAATTCTCGAGCGCCAAATAGCGTCTTTGCCGGTGATTATTCGCGGCGCAAACGCCGCGCGCCTTAAGACTAATCCAGCCGTTGTTGATATTGACGTTAGCGGCGCGCGGGAGACGGTAAAATCACTTCAGCAAACCAGTGTGCACGCTTACATTTCGAGTGATGATGCGGTTGAAGGGCGGGTTGCCGCGCTACAGATCGAAGTCCCCGAGGGAATCGAGGTGACGAAAGTAAGCCCGCAACAGGTGCGAGTGTTGAAAGCGGGAGCGCCTGCGCCTCCGGCGCGGAAAAAGTGAATGTAGGAAGAGGAACTTGAATGGCACGAGAGAGAAAATATTTCGGCACTGACGGTATACGCGGCACGGCTGGCGTAGCGCCGCTGGATCCAGAGTCGCTGGTGCGACTCGGTAAAGCTATTGCTTCGGTGTTTTTGCGCCGTAAAGGAAAGCACCGTATTCTGATTGGCAAAGACACACGCCTTTCCGGATACATGATTGAAACCGCGCTTGCTGCCGGTATCACCTCGATGGGCGCCGATGTGCTTTTGTGCGGACCACTGCCGACGCCAGGCGTTGCC